>NZ_ATLN01000123.1:0-274581 GCF_000416195.1 Pseudomonas sp. CFII68 | reverse complement strand
GGCGCCGGTTGCCCCGGCCAAGGCGGCGGTGCCTGCTACGGCGGCTGCGCGCACTTCCTGATCCCGCCCGGATCGTCGCGCAATCGACATAATCTGTCGCTTCGTCGTCATAAGCTGTCGCGCCCCTGTAAATTATCCGCGCTGGACGTTAGACTTCCCGGCTTTCCGTACAACCCGTGGAGTGATGGCATGGCGGACGTAAACAAGGTCGTTCTGGCGTATTCCGGCGGCCTGGACACTTCGGTGATCCTCAAGTGGCTGCAGGACACTTATAACTGCGAAGTGGTGACCTTCACCGCTGACCTGGGGCAGGGCGAAGAAGTCGAGCCTGCACGCGCCAAGGCCCAGGCCATGGGCGTCAAAGAGATCTACATCGATGACCTGCGCGAAGAATTCGTCCGCGACTTCGTGTTCCCGATGTTCCGCGCCAACACCGTTTACGAAGGCGAGTACCTGCTGGGTACCTCCATCGCCCGTCCGTTGATCGCCAAGCGCCTGATCGAAATCGCCAACGAAACCGGCGCCGACGCCATTTCCCATGGCGCCACCGGCAAGGGCAACGACCAGGTGCGTTTCGAACTGGGCGCCTATGCCCTCAAGCCAGGCGTGAAAGTCATTGCCCCGTGGCGCGAATGGGACTTGCTGTCCCGTGAAAAATTGATGGACTACGCCGAGAAGCACGCGATTCCGATCGAGCGCCATGGCAAGAAGAAATCCCCGTACTCGATGGATGCCAACCTGCTGCACATCTCCTATGAAGGCGGCGTGCTGGAAGACACCTGGACCGAGCACGAAGAAGACATGTGGCGCTGGACCGTCTCCCCGGAGAAGGCTCCCGATACCCCGCAATACCTGGAACTGACCTATCGCAACGGCGATATCGTCGCACTGGATGGCGTTGAGATGAGCCCGGCCACTGTGCTGGCGACCCTGAACCGCATCGGTGGCGAACACGGCATCGGTCGTCTGGACATCGTCGAAAACCGCTATGTGGGCATGAAGTCCCGCGGCTGCTACGAAACCCCGGGCGGCACCATCATGCTGCGCGCCCACCGGGCGATCGAGTCGATCACCCTGGACCGCGAAGTGGCTCACCTCAAAGACGAGTTGATGCCCAAGTACGCCAGCCTGATCTACACCGGCTACTGGTGGAGCCCAGAGCGTCTGATGCTGCAACAGATGATCGACGCCTCCCAGGCTCACGTGAATGGCGTGGTACGCCTGAAGCTGTACAAGGGCAACGTGATCGTCACCGGGCGCAAGTCCGACGAGTCGCTGTTCGATGCCAACATCGCGACCTTCGAAGAAGACGGCGGTGCCTACAACCAGGCTGACGCGGCCGGCTTCATCAAGCTCAACGCCCTGCGCATGCGCATCGCGGCGAACAAGGGTCGCAAGCTGTTCTGACCCTGGCGATATGAAAACGGCCTGCCATGAGCAGGCCGTTTTTTTTGCCCTTTTTTTGTGTGGCCTTTGCTGCGGCGCTGCCCTCGATCGCTCATTCATCCTGCCCGTGCGTTGCCAGGCCTGTGTTGCTGTAGATGACGTACACGACGATGCCGGCGTGCTTCAACTGTCTTGATCGACAGGTTTCGATCGGACGTTTCGATTGGCTGCATACGATACAAAGGGTGTCTGGTTCGCGCCTGCGTCGATGAAGACGTATCACCAGCAGTTCCTTGACGTCGTCCGCCCGACGTAGCTGTCGTTTGCGTCGACAGGGCGAATCATCCATGGTCTTTATGAAGTGTTTGTTCTTGCGAAAATCCGAAGGTGAATACAAGGAACGATAATTGAAGTTGAGCGTTATGAAAAAAAGCAGCAATAGATAAAAAGGAAAGCTGATCAGGAACCACAGATAGTATTCACGATCCTGGTCATCCAGAAAGGGCAGGGAAATCGCTGCGGAAGTTTCGGATAAAGTGGCGAATATGGCGATGAGGGTCATGGGGTTGGTTATAGTCTTCAAAGGTTTGTTCATGGTTAATACTCATGGAATACTTGTGCTCGGTGAGTGGCTTGAAAAGTGGTTGTCCATGCCGAATGAAATATAGGCACAGTCGCAATGGCTGCCCATATTGGATATCGGGCGCCTGAGTGAGTTTTATATATGAATTTCCCTGCCTTAAGTGAGTGAGTGGCAGTTTTAACAGCAAATAATTCAGTTACTTTCTATGAGTGAAGAGCTTTTCAATGGGCTGTCCACGGGTGGGTGTGGCGGTGAAAGAGCGCATTGTTCATAGGGTTACCGGATTGTTAAGAAAGGTCATTCCTTCTCTGTAAAAAAATCCATGACACATTTTTTCCGGGGCGAATTGTAGGAATTTTCTGTATAGCTTGTAGGTTCTGTCTCTCGGTGCGAGCGTTCAGGGGGGGGCAGCATGCCAAGGTAGAAATGACTAGGCTATTGTGCGTGCTCTAAAAATTCGAACAGCGAAGTTGGATTTGCTCATGAATAAAGTGCTGATCGTGGATGATCATCCCGTCATTCGTCTTGCTGTACGTTTGCTGATGGAGCGTCACGGTTATGAAGTCCTTGCCGAAACCGATAATGGCGTCGATGCGTTACAACTTGCTCGCGAACTTATGCCCGATATCGTCATTCTCGATATTGGTATTCCGAAGCTGGACGGGTTGGAGGTCATTGCCCGCCTGACGACCATTCCTTCGCCCATGAAAGTGTTGGTGCTGACTTCCCAGGCACCGGGACATTTTTCGATGCGCTGTATGCAGACAGGGGCAGCCGGGTATGTATGCAAGCAACAGGATCTTACTGAGTTACTGAGTGCAATCAAGGCAGTACTGTCCGGTTACAGTTACTTTCCCAACCAGGCATTGCATACGGTGCGGTCGAGTCTGGGCAATGCCAGTGAGTCCGATATGGTTGATCGATTATCGGGGCGGGAAATGATGGTCTTGCAACAACTGGCGCGCGGAAAGACCAACAAGGAAATCGCCGATGGAATGTTCTTGAGCAACAAGACCGTCAGTACCTACAAGACGCGCCTGTTATTGAAGCTCAATGCCCGTTCGCTGGTCGACCTGATCGAACTGGCGCAGCGCAATGGCTTGGTGTGAGTTTTCGGGTTACGCGTACTCAGTAAAAAGCCTCCATCAGGGAGGCTTTTACGTGTCAGAGGTCAAAGTCATAATCGGCCAATTGCTTCTGCAGACGGCGCTCTTCCAGCAGGTTATCAATGGTGCGGCGCTTGCTCAGGTTGGTTTTCGCCACTTCCACGACCACAGGTTCGACGTCGTCGGACTCAACGGCGATGAATTCGTCTTCTACATCCAGTTGTTCTTTGCCAGCACTCATGGGTTCGACTCCAGGCTAAGACTGCCATTGGCGCTCCTTATATCGATAAACCACGGGCGGGTAAAAAAGATTTTTTCAATCGATGGATCGATAAAAGCAATAGCGCCTCAATCGTCGGAGGTCTTGTGCTTGTATTCGCATAAATCTTCGATTCGGCAGCTGCCGCAGCGGGGCTTGCGCGCCAGGCAAACGTAACGGCCGTGCAGGATGAGCCAGTGATGGGAGTCCAGCAGGAATTCCTTGGGAACAAATTTCATCAATTTCTTCTCGACCTCCACCACGTTTTTGCCGGGGGCCAGCCCGGTGCGGTTGCTGACGCGGAAAATGTGGGTGTCGACCGCCATGGTCAACTGCCGAAACGCGGTATTGAGCACGACGTTGGCGGTTTTGCGGCCGACTCCCGGAAGGGCTTCCAGCGCTTCGCGCGTCTGCGGGACTTCACTGTCGTGGCGCTCGATCAGCAGACGGCAGGTCTCGATCACGTTTTTGGCCTTGCTGTTGAACAGCCCGATGGTCTTGATGTATTCGGACAGTCCTTCGACGCCCAGGGCGTAGATCGCCTTCGGCGTATTGGCCACCGGGAACAGTTTGGCCGTGGCTTTGTTGACGCCGACGTCGGTGGACTGGGCTGACAGAATGACCGCGATCAGCAACTCGAACGGCGAGGAATAGGCCAGTTCGGTTTTCGGTTCCGGGTTGTCCTCGTGAAGGCGACGAAATATTTCCAGGCGTTTTGCGGCATTCATGGGCGCGGCGTTTCCTCAACGGATGAATGGGGTTTGGCGGCCGTCCAGGCTTGTCGGGCTGCCAACAGCAGTCCGAGCAGAATGAACCCGCCGGGGGCGAGCAGGGCCAGGGGCAGGCCGCTGCCGATCAGCCCACGCACGGCGCCCAGGCTGATCATCAAGAGGCCAAACAGCCCGGCCAGCCTGAGGCGTTCGGGCCAGCGAGCTTCAACGAAGAAGCCTTCCTGCTCCAGCGCTACGCAACTCAGGGCGATCCAGCCAACGTAAAGGCTCAACGGTCGATACAATTCCAGTGCCCAGGCCTGGACGACAAGGCCAATGCAGGTGGTCAGGGTAGCGGCCAATATGATGGAGGCGAGCAGCCGTTGACAGGCTGCCAGGTGTTGCCGCACAAGCCCCATTGCCAAGCCATGGCTGAAAAGAACCAGGGCCCAGGCCAGCCATAACCCCAGCGCGCCAACCAGCGAATCGCTCGCGCCAATCAATGGAACGAGCAGCAGGCCGTGTGTCAGTCCCCATGGTTTATTCATTGGCCGCCACCCCCGTCAACTGAGCCTTGTGCTCGTCGAAGTAACGCAGCGCATCGTGAACAGCCTGGAGGACCGCTCGGGACGTCACTGTCGCGCCTGCCAGTTGATCGAACTGGCCCTGGTCCTTTTTCAAGGCCCAGCCGCTGTCATCAGGTGCCTGGCGTGATTTACCCGTGAAGGTCTGCAACCAGGCGTTCGGCCAGCCGGCGATCGCCGCGCCCAACCCGGGTGTCTCGGATTGGCGCAGGGTCTTGACGCCCAGCAACCGGCCCTGTGGATCGATGGCGACCAGCAATTCGATGCTGCCTTCATAGCCCAGCGCCTGGCTACGCAGCAGCACGGCGCTGGGCTGGCCACTGCGAGTCGCCAGGTAGCCACCCAGCAGCGTGCTATGGGCCAGGGGCACCGAGGCTGTGACAACGGGGTGCGCCAACGGCTGGTTATCGTAGTGGTCGGTGGGCAGCACCTCGAGCAAGGCCCTGTTCGCCAGCGCTTGCTGCTGGGCCTCGATACGCCCGGCGGTGCCGAGGTGCGTGAGGTAAGTGGCACCGATACCGAGGCCGATCAACACGGTCAGGATTGCCACGCCGACGGGGTTGTTCATGTCAGTGGCCGCCGTTGTCGCGCCTCGGCAAACCGGTCCAGCGCCGGCACGCCGAGGTTCATCAGCAACACCGCGAACGCCACGCCGTCGGGGTAGCCACCCCAGGTGCGTATCAGATAGACCAGCAATCCCATGCCCGCGCCAAACAGCAGGCGGGCGAGAGGAACCTTGGCACCCGAGACCGGTTCGGTCGCGATAAAAAACGCGCCGAGCATGGTTGCGCCGCTGAACAGATGAAACAGTGGCGAGCCATGGGAGTCGGAGCCCGAACCGTTCCAGCACAGCAGGCTGACGACGGACAGGCTCAGCAGCATGCCCACCGGTGCATGCCAACTGAACACCCGTTGCTGCAGCAGAAACAGACCGCCCGCCAGGAAGGCCAGGTTGACCCATTCGACACCCCGGCCACCGAAACGCCCGAACGCCGGATCGTTGGCGAACAGTTCATCGACGGTCAGGCTCGTGTTGATTCGCAGGCTGTCCAGTGCGGTCGCCCCGGCCCAGGCATCGGGCGCCGGATGAGCGCCGAATACCTGCTGCAAGCCTTCGGACAGGCCCATGCCGTGGAGCGCTGGCCAGTGACTCATCTGGGACGGAAACGCCACCAGTATCAGGGCGTATCCGAGCATTGCCGGGTTGAACGGGTTGCTGCCGACGCCGCCCCACAGGTGCTTGCCCAACAGCAAGGCGCAGGCGGCCGCCGTGACGGTCAGCCACCAGGGGCAATAGGCCGGCAAGGCCAAGGCCAGCAGCGTGGCGCTGACCAGCGCGCTGCCATCGTTCAGCTCGGGTTTGAATGGCCGGCGGCGTAAACGCAACACCGCCGCTTCGACTGCCAGCGCAGTGAGGCCGGACAACAGCAGGTTGAGCGCCACGCCCCAGCCATGGAACCACAGCAACGCCAGCCCGCCGGGCAGCGTTGCCAGCAACACCCGCGTCATTGCTTGGCGCAGCCGTTCGTCCACTGGCTCAAGAGGCGGCATGGGCGTCCACCTGGCGTTCAGCATCCTTCACCGCTTGTTCCAATGCCAGCAGTTGTTCAGCCGATGCTGTAGCTGCCCGGGCTTTGCTGAGTTCGGCGCGGCGCATCGCCAGTTGGATCTTGGCTCGCTTCAGCTCGGCGTTTTGCGCCGGTGCCGGGGCTGGCGCAGCCGCGGGTGCGGGCGCGGCGTTTTCCAGTTGGCCCAGCGCCTGTTCGGCCGCTTCGAACTGGCGTTGCAGCACGATCAGTTGCGACTGCTGCTCGAAGGTTGGCGGGTGGCCGAACGCTTTCAAGGATTTGTTCAGCTGCGCCCGGCTCATGGCCAGGTCGACCTTGGCTTTTTTCAAGGCGGCATCGGCAGTGGCGGCTTTTTGCGCGCGTACGCGCTCCAGTGCGGCTTGTACGGGGTCGAGTGCCGGGTCCTGGGTTTGAGCCTGGGCCTGGGCCGCCCGTTGGGTTCGAGCCAGGCGTTCGGCCTGGCGCTGCTCTTCTTCGCGGCGCAGGCGCACATTGCGTTGTTCGAAGCGGCGCCGGGCATGATTGCGCTTGGCGGTTCGCGCCTGTTGTTCTTCGGTGCTGAAGGCCAGGCCGCCGACGATCGGCAGCACGTTTGCCGTCGGCAGAGGACGCATTTCGATGCAATCGACCGGGCAGGGCGCCACGCACAGATCGCAGCCTGTGCATTCGTCGATGAGGACGGTGTGCATCAGCTTGGCGGCGCCGACAATCGCGTCCACCGGACAGGCCTGGATGCACTTGGTGCAACCGATGCATTCGGCTTCACGGATAAAGGCGACTTGCGCCGGGGCCACGCCGCGGCTGGTGTCCAGCTCCAACACCGGTATTTTCATCAGCTCGGCCAGGGCGGCGATGGTTTCGCGCCCCCCGGGCGGGCATTTGTTGATCGGCTCGCCCTGGGCGATGCCTTCGGCGTAGGGTTTGCACCCGGGATGGCCGCACTTGCCGCATTGGGTCTGCGGCAGCAGGGCGTCGATACGTTGAATCAGGCTCATGTTTTGACCAGCCCACGCAATCCGAGAAAGGCCACTGCCATCAGTCCGGCGCTGATCAACTGAATCGGCAGGCCCCGAAAGGGCAGGGGAATATCATTATTGAAGGTGCGCTGGCGCAGATCGTCGAACAGGCTCAGCACCAGCCAGAACCCCAGCCCGGCACCCAGGCTCAGGGCGATGGCGTGGCCCAGGCCTCGGTCATCCTGGCCGTTGAGCAGCGTGACCCCGAGTATGCCGGCATTACCCAGCAACAGCGGCCACAACCCCTCGAACGACATTGCCGGCCGCCAGCGTGCCAGCAGGCGCAGCAAGGGGCCGATCAGCAACACGCTCAAGGACAGCCAGGCCAACAGGCGCAGCGAGACCAGGTTGGTCGGTGCCAGCAGCCCATGATCGATCAGATGGCCCAGGGTGCCGACGATCAGCATCAGGCATGCCGTCGCCAGGCCCAAGGCGTGTACCTGCCCCCTACCGTTGGCCGCTAGCAGCGGATCGACGCCCAGCGGCCAGTGCAACACCAGGTTGTTGATCAGGGCAGCGCTGAACAGCGTGAGGACGATTTCGGTCATGGGTGTGTTGGCGACAAAGGACCTGTTACAAGATTAGGCATTATCCGGCACGCCGGGGGCGTGGGCCAGATATGAAAATCCCACAGCCACCTGCAAGGCGGCTGTGGGATCGGTACAGCAAGCGGTCGCGTTACTTGATCCGCTGGCCCGGCTTGGCGCCGCTGTCAGGGCTCAACAGGTAGATTTCCTCGCCGCCGGGGCCTGCCGCCATCACCATGCCTTCGGAGATACCAAAGCGCATTTTGCGCGGCTTGAGGTTGGCGATCATCATCGTCAAGCGGCCTTCGAGCTTGGCCGGGTCCGGGTAGGCACTCTTGATGCCGGAGAACACGTTGCGTTGCTCGTCGCCAATGTCCAGGGTCAGGCGCAGCAGCTTGTCGGCGCCTTCGACGGCCTCGGCCTTGACGATCAGCGCCACGCGCAGGTCAACGGCGGCAAAGGCGTCGAATTCGATTTCCGGCGACAGCGGGTCCTTGGCCAGTTCGCCGTTGCCGGCAGGTGCGCCGGTGTCGGTCTGGCTGGCGGCCAGGTCTTCCTTGGAGGCGTCGGTCATGGCTTGCACCTTGGTCGCGTCGATACGGGTCATCAACGGCTTGAACGCGTTCAACTGATGGTTGCTCAGCAGCGTCTGGTGATCGTTCCAGGTCAGTGGCGCGACGTTGAGGAACGCCTCGGCATCGGCGGCCAGCAGCGGCAGTACCGGCTTGAGGAAAATCACCAGTTGGCGGAACAGGTTGATGCCCAGGGCGCAGATCGCCTGGACTTCGTCCTGTTTGCCTTCCTGCTTGGCCAGCGACCAGGGCGCCTTGTCGGCGATCCAGGCATTGGCGCGGTCGGCCAAGGCCATGATTTCGCGCATGGCACGGGCAAAGTCGCGGGACTCGTAGGCTTCGGCGATGCTTGGCGCGGCCGCCAGGAAGGCGTCGGTCAGTTCCGGCGCGGCATTGCCGGCGACCAGGACCCCGGCGTTGCCCTTGTGGATGAACCCGGCGCAACGGCTGGCAATGTTGACGACCTTGCCCACCAGGTCGGAGTTGACCTTTTGCACGAAGTCTTCGAGGTTCAGGTCCAGGTCGTCGACGCCGCGGCCGAGCTTGGCCGCGTAGTAGTAACGCAGGTATTCCGGGGACAGGTGGTCCAGGTAGGTCCGGGCCTTGATGAAGGTGCCGCGGGACTTGGACATTTTCTGGCCGTTGACGGTCAGGTAGCCGTGGACATTGATGCCGGTCGGCTTGCGGAAACCGGCGCCTTCAAGCATTGCCGGCCAGAACAGTGCGTGGAAGTTGACGATGTCCTTGCCGATGAAGTGATACAGCTCGGCGGTGGAGTCCTTGCCCCAGAACGCGTCGAAGTCCAACTCCGGCGTGCGGTTGCAGAGGTTCTTGAAACTCGCCATGTAGCCGATCGGAGCGTCCAGCCACACGTAGAAATACTTGCCGGGCTCGTCGGGGATCTCGAAGCCGAAGTACGGCGCATCGCGGGAAATGTCCCACTGCTGCAGGCCGGCATCGAGCCATTCGGCGATCTTGTTGGCGACGGCGTCCTGCAGGGTGCCGCTGCGGGTCCAGGCTTGCAGCATCTGCTGGAAGTCCGGCAGCTTGAAGAAGAAATGCTGGGAGTCCTTGAGCACCGGCGTCGCCCCGGAAATCGCCGATTTCGGGTCTTTCAGGTCGGTCGGTGCGTAGGTGGCGCCGCATTTTTCGCAGTTATCGCCGTACTGGTCTTCAGTGCCGCATTTCGGGCAGGTGCCCTTGATGAAGCGGTCGGCCAGGAACATTTTCTTTTCCGGGTCGAAATACTGGGTGATCGAACGGGTGGCGATGTGCCCGGCGTCACGCAGTTTCAGGTAGATCTGGCTCGACAGCTCACGGTTTTCTTCGGCGTGAGTGGAGTGGAAGTTGTCGAAGTCCACCAGGAACTCGGCAAAGTCGGCGCTGTGCTCAGCCTGGACGTTGGCGATCAGTTCTTCCGGGGTGATGCCTTCCTTTTCCGCGCGCAGCATGATGGCCGAACCGTGGGCGTCGTCGGCGCAGACATAGATGCATTGGTTGCCGCGATGCTTCTGGAAGCGCACCCACATATCGGTCTGGATGTACTCCAGCATATGGCCGAGGTGAATCGAACCATTGGCATAGGGCAGGGCGCTGGTGACGAGGATCTTGCGTGGCTCGGACATGGGGCTCGGCTACTTGATGAAACGGAGGTCGGCCACTATAAAGCGCTGGCGGCTTTTTTTCACCCTTCGGGGCTGTTTCGGGATGTATTGCTGGGAGCAGCATAGGCACAACCTGTGGGGAGGGGATTGTGGGAGCAAAGCTTGCTCGCGAAACAGGCGCCTCGATTCCTGAAAGACCGCATCGCCTGCATCGCGGGCAAGCCTTGCTCCCACACAGCGGGAGCAAGCTCCCTCGCCACAAGCGCATTCGTCGCCCTTAATCGGGTCGCCACAACAGCATGCGCGGCGTAGGATAGCGGCCTGTTTTCAAGTCTTGCTATCGGAGTTGCCCATGAGCGCCGTCAATCGCGCAGCGGTGGAAGCCGTCCTTCGCCAGTACACCGACCCTTATCTGAACCAGGACCCGGTCAGCGCCGGATGCGTGCGCGCCATCGACATCCAGGGCGATCGCGTCAGCGTCCAGCTGGAAATCGGCTACGCCGCCGACCTGTTCAAGAGCGGCTGGGCGCAGATGCTGCAAATGGCGATCGAGGCCCTGGACGGGGTGAGCGCCGCCAAAGTCGACATCACCAGCGTGATCGCCGCCCACAAGGCCCAGGCGCAGGTGCCGGGGCTGGCGAACGTCAAGAATGTGATCGCCGTGGCCTCGGGCAAGGGCGGCGTGGGCAAGTCCACCACCGCGGCCAACCTGGCCCTGGCCCTGGCCCGTGAAGGGGCGAAGGTCGGGATTCTCGATGCAGACATCTACGGCCCGAGCCAGGGCATCATGTTCGGTGTTGCCGAGGGCACCCGACCGCAGGTCAAGGACCAGAAGTGGTTCGTGCCGATCCAGTCCCATGGCGTGGAAGTCATGTCCATGGCCTTCCTGACCGACGACAACACGCCGATGGTCTGGCGTGGGCCGATGGTTTCCGGTGCCCTGTTGCAACTGGTTACGCAAACCGCCTGGGGCGACCTGGATTACCTGGTGATCGACATGCCTCCGGGCACCGGCGATATCCAGCTGACCCTGGCGCAGAAAGTCCCGGTGGCCGGTGCGGTGATCGTCACCACGCCTCAAGACCTGGCCTTGCTGGACGCACGCAAGGGTGTGGAAATGTTCCGCAAGGTCAACATCCCGGTGCTGGGTGTGGTGGAAAACATGGCCGTGCACATCTGCTCCAATTGCGGACATGCCGAGCACCTGTTCGGCGAAGGTGGCGGGGAAAAACTGGCGACCCAGTACGGTGTCGAATTGCTGGCTTCGCTGCCGCTGTCGATGCTGATCCGCGAACAGGCCGACGGCGGCAAGCCGACGGTCATCGCCGAACCGGACAGCCAGATCGCCATGGTCTATCAGGAACTGGCCCGCCACGTGGGCGCGCGGATCGTGTTGCAGGAAGCGGCCATGCCGGCGATGCCGAACATCACTGTCAGCGACGATTGATCGGCTGAACTGCGATCTATGTGGGGAGCAAGCCTGTAGGAGCAAACCCTATAGGAGCAAACCCTGTGGGAGCATAGCTTGCTCGCGATAGCGGTTTTAAAGCCAACAGAGATGTTGGGTGTGACGCCGTCATCGCGAGCAAGCTATGCTCCCACAGGCTTTGCCCCCCACAGGCTTGCTCCCACATTTTGTTAGGCGGTGGGTTTAGATCCGCAACCCGCCATCCATCTCCAGGATCCGACCGGTGTAATAGTCGTTCTCGAAGATATACGCCGCCGAATGCGCAATCTCCTCAGGCTTGCCCATGCGCTTGAGCGGAATCCCCGAGGTCATTTTTTCCAGGGCCTCGGGCTTCATGCCCAGGGTCATCTCGGTTTCGATGAAGCCCGGTGCGATGCCGGCGACACGGATGCCGTAGCGCGCCAGTTCCTTGGCCCAGGTCACAGTGGCGGCGGCCACACCGGCCTTGGCGGCCGAGTAGTTGGTCTGGCCGACATTGCCGGCGCGGGAGATCGACGAGATATTGATGATGGCGCCGCTGTTCTTCAGCTCGACCATTTTCGCCGCCACTTCACGGGTGCACAGGAATACACCGGTGAGGTTGACGTCGATCACGGCCTGCCACTGGGCCAGGCTCATCTTGGTCATTTCGCCATCCTTGACCTTGAGCAGCAGGCCGTCACGCAGGATCCCGGCGTTGTTGATCAGGCCGTGGATCGCGCCGAAGTCCTCGGCGACCCGGGCGACCATGTCGCTGACCTGCTCCTCATTGGCAACGTTGCACAGGTACGCCCGGGCTTCGACGCCCTTGGCTATACACGCGGCAACCGTCTGGTCGAGTTTTTCCTGGTTGAGGTCCACCAGGGCGAGCTTCGCACCTTTGCCCGCGAGATACTCGGCCATGGAGCGGCCCAGGCCCTGGCAACCGCCGGTGATAATGATTACTTTGTCAGTGAGTTGCATGCTCATGTCCAGATGGCGCAGCGGTGGAGGGGGCCTTTTGGGAGGTCTCTCGATTGGCGACGGTGTAGCCCGGCTGCACACGAGAACTGTCCCATAGGCGTACCGGAACATTACTCCAGTCACCTGACCGTTTTCTAGACGGTTTTCATAAAAGGAGTCATAAGTTGAGCGTTGAAGCTGCCAAGCATGCCCGGGAACTGCTGCTCAAGGAATACCGTGGAGTGCTCGCCACTCATTCCAAATCCATGCCCGGCTTTCCGTTCGGCTCCGTGGTGCCCTATTGCCTGGACGAACAAGGCCGGCCACTGATCCTGATCAGCCGTATCGCCCAGCACACTCATAACCTGCAAAAAGACCCCAAGTGTTCGATGCTGGTGGGCGAGCGCGGTGCCGAGGATGTGCAGGCCGTGGGGCGCCTGACCTACCTGGCCGAGGCCCGCAAACTCGAAGACAGTGGCGCCATCGAGGCTGCCGCCGAGCGTTACTACCGCTATTTCCCTGACTCGCAGAACTACCACAAGGCCCATGATTTCGATTTCTGGGTGCTCGAGCCGGTGCGCCATCGCTACATTGGCGGCTTTGGCGCCATCCACTGGATCGACCAGCTCACCCTGGCCAATCCCTTCGCCGGCAAAGCCGAAGCCAGCATGGTCGAGCACATGAATGCCGATCACGCCAAGGCCATCGCCCATTACGTGGAATTGACCGGCCTGCCGAAAAGCGAACCGGCACAACTGGCGGGCATCGACAGCGAGGGCATGCACTTGCGCATTGGTCAGGGCCTGCACTGGCTGGCGTTTGCGACGCCTTGCAACACGCCGACACAAGTGCGCGAAGCCTTGGTTTATCTGGCTCACGCCGAGCAATGGCCAAAAAATGCGGAAGTCGACGCTTGAATTCACGAAAGGGCGACGTCATTTAGGTTTTCATAGCAAGGCATTCTTGCGTTGAGGAACCATTTGATGCGCCCTTTTTTGTTGCTCTTTCTGCTGTTCCCGGTGTTGGAGCTGTTCGTATTCGTCAAGGTCAGCGGTGCGATCGGGTTTTTCCCGGCCCTGCTGCTGGTCATTCTCGGCTCGATGCTCGGCGTGTTCGTGCTGCGCATTGCCGGCCTCGCCACGGCATTGCGGGCCCGTGAAAGCCTGAACCGTGGCGAGCTGCCCGCCCAGACCATGCTCGAAGGCCTGATGCTGGCCCTGGGTGGCGGTCTGTTGATCCTGCCCGGCTTTATCAGCGACGTGCTGGGCCTGGTCATGCTGTTGCCGTTCACCCGGAGGCTGCTGGCCAATAAAATGCGCCAGCGCGCCGAAGAGCAGGCGATGCGTCAACGCGCCTTCGCCGATGACCTCCAACCCCGTGGCGGTCCGGCGCCGCGCGAGCCTGTGGGCCGCGAGCCCAACGTGATCGAAGGCGAATTCGAACACCGCGATTCCAAGTAAAACCATCAGCACGGCGCCTTCGGGCGCCGTGCTCGTTTTGGCTGCGCAAAGTAAAAAAAATTCTGCTCACACCCTTGTAATCCACTTGTGCGCCCTTATGTAACGGTCACCGCAAGGTTTCCGGTGGTGACACCGGACAGACTTCCGCGGTTCGACTGACGAACCGCACCCGGCTCCGCCGGCTTTGTTAAACCCGCCGGGACTACACCGGCCGATGAAAACCAAAAATTAGGAGAGATCGACAATGAAGCTTCGTCCTCTGCATGACCGCGTCGTCATCCGTCGCAGCGAAGAAGAGAAGAAAACCGCTGGCGGTATCGTCCTGCCAGGTTCGGCTGCTGAAAAAGCCAACCACGGTGAAGTTCTCGCTGTAGGCCCAGGCAAGGCACTGGAAAACGGTGAAGTACGTGCGCTGGCCGTGAAAGTGGGTGACAAGGTTGTGTTCGGCCCTTACTCCGGCAGCAACACAGTGAAAGTCGACGGCGAAGACCTGCTGGTAATGAGCGAGACCGAAATCCTCGCTGTTCTCGAAGGCTGATTCCCCCGCCCATTTTCCCGTTACTACAAAGTATTTAAGGAATATCGATCATGGCTGCTAAAGAAGTTAAATTCGGCGATTCCGCCCGCAAGAAAATGCTCGCCGGTGTCAACGTCCTGGCTGACGCAGTAAAAGCGACCCTGGGCCCGAAAGGCCGTAACGTGATCATCGAGAAGAGCTTCGGCGCTCCGACCATCACCAAGGACGGCGTTTCCGTAGCCAAAGAAATCGAGCTCAAAGACCGCTTCGAAAACATGGGCGCGCAACTGGTCAAAGACGTTGCCTCCCGTGCCAACGATGACGCCGGCGATGGCACCACCACCGCTACCGTCCTGGCTCAATCGATCGTCAACGAAGGCCTGAAAGCCGTCGCTGCCGGCATGAACCCGATGGACCTCAAGCGCGGCATCGACAAGGCGACCATCGCCATTGTCAAAGAGCTCAAGGCCCTGTCCAAGCCATGCGCTGACACCAAGGCAATCGCTCAGGTCGGCACCATCTCCGCCAACTCCGACAACTCCATCGGCGACATCATTGCCGAAGCCATGGAAAAAGTCGGTAAAGAAGGCGTGATCACCGTTGAAGAAGGCTCGGGCCTGGAAAACGAACTGTCGGTTGTAGAAGGCATGCAGTTCGACCGTGGCTACCTGTCCCCGTACTTCGTCAACAAGCCAGAGACCATGACTGCCGAGCTGGACGGTCCACTGATCCTGCTGGTCGACAAGAAGATCTCCAACATCCGCGAAATGCTGCCAGTGCTGGAAGCCGTTGCCAAAGCCGGCCGCCCACTGCTGATCGTGGCTGAAGACGTTGAAGGCGAAGCCCTGGCGACCCTGGTCGTGAACAACATGCGCGGTATCGTTAAAGTCGCAGCCGTCAAGGCTCCAGGCTTCGGCGATCGTCGCAAGGCCATGCTGCAGGACATCGCCGTACTGACCGGCGGTACCGTTATCTCCGAAGAGATCGGCCTGAGCCTGGAAAGCACCACCCTGGAGCACCTGGGTAACGCCAAGCGCGTGATCCTGTCCAAGGAAAACACCACCGTGATCGACGGTGCCGGCGTTGAGGCTGACATCCAGGCTCGCGTTCTGCAGATCCGTCAGCAAGTGGCCGACACTTCGTCCGACTACGACCGTGAAAAACTGCAAGAGCGCCTGGCCAAGCTGTCCGGCGGCGTTGCAGTGATCAAGGTTGGCGCCGGTTCCGAAGTTGAAATGAAAGAGAAGAAAGCCCGCGTTGAAGACGCCCTGCACGCGACCCGCGCAGCCGTTGAAGAAGGCGTGGTACCTGGCGGCGGCGTGGCACTGGTTCGCGCTCTGCAGGCTATCTCCGAGCTCAAAGGCGACAACGATGACCAGAACGTTGGCATCCAGTTGCTGCGTCGCGCTGTAGAAGCGCCGCTGCGCCAGATCGTTGCCAACTCCGGCGACGAGCCAAGCGTTGTGGTCGACAAGGTCAAGCAGGGTTCGGGTAACTACGGTTACAACGCTGCTACCGGCGAATACGGCGACATGATCGAAATGGGTATCCTGGACCCGGCCAAAGTGACTCGTTCGGCTCTGCAAGCGGCTTCGTCGATTGCCAGCCTGATGATCACCACCGAGGCGATGATCGCTGAAATCAAGGAAGACGCTCCAGCTGGCGGCGGTATGCCAGACATGGGCGGCATGGGTGGCATGGGCGGCATGATGTAAGCCAGCCTTACCCCTGTAGCGAAAAACCCCGCCTGCGAAAGCAAGCGGGGTTTTTTATTGCCTTGGGTTTGCCCCAGCATTGAGCTGGACCCAGCTACCTCTGTGGGAGCAAAGCTTGCTCGCGATTGCGGTAGGTCAGCTTGCCAGGATGCTGAAGCTGCCATCGTAATCGCGAGCAAGCTTTGCTCCCACAGGGTTTGTCCAAGGCGCTTTCAGGCGTTGGCGGGCTGGCTCAACGCTGCGCGATCAGTCATGACGGCCGGTCGGTACAGAATGTAGTAGTAACACCCCAGGCAAATCAGCCAACAGAACACCGCTGTCCACACATTGTGGGAAAAGAAGTGCGCCCCTTGCATCATCCGCCCCAGGGAAAACACCGTGCCCAGCGTAAAGGTGAGTACCAAGGCCTGGCGGGCCAGGCGCGGGCGGCGGTCGCGCAGGACGAAGAATAGTGCAAACAACGTGAACCCCGTAGCGGCGTGACCGCCGGGCCAGCATCGACCGGGTTTGTCCGTGGCCGGGCGTGGGCTCAGCAGTTCGCTATAGGTTTCCTTGCCACCGAACTCCTTCAGGCTCCAGGGGCATTGCACCGCCGTCACCGCTTTCATCGGGGTGACGAAGGACGTCGCCAGTGTCAGGGACAGCACCAGGCAACCGAGCTCGCGCTTGAACGGTTTGAGCCGGGCGATGAAGAACGAGCTGATGAATCCCAGGACCGCCAGCACGGAGAACACGATGACCACCTCTTTGGCTCGATCGTGCAGGATGTCTTCCAGGAAAAAGCTGTGCCGGCCGATGAATCCACCCGCCATCGGGTCGTAAAACAGCTTGGCCACGTCCATGTCCAGCGTGGTCAATTCCAGCAACGCCAGCGTCGCTGCGACAACGGCAGGCAGGCCCAGGACAACCCAGAATTTCAGGGGCCTGGAAGCGGGGCGGATGGCGGTGGGGACCATGGCATTACCTTTGATGGGGGGAGGGCATAAAGCGGTGTCGCACAGTCTGGTCTGCGCTGCGTCGGGGCGGCGTGAATGTTGGGTGAAAAACTCGTCAATGCCCGCGCAGTCCTGTTCCTTGGCTCACTCGACTTATGTGGGAGCGGGCTTGCTCGCGAAAGCGTCGGTACATTCAACATTGATGGCGGCTGGGCCACCGCATTCGCGAGCAAGCCCGCTCCCACATAAGCATGTGCTGTCACAGCGGATACAACCCTAGCCGTGAGCCAGACTTGGCCGTAAGCTGCGCGGGCCAAGATGGCCGTTAACTGTGTACGCAGAGGTGCCCATGCGAATTCTATTGGTCGAAGACAACCGCGACATCCTGGCCAACCTGGCCGATTACCTGGAGCTCAAGGGCTACACCGTCGATTGTGCCCAGGACGGTTTGTCAGGATTGCACCTGGCCGCGACCGAACACTACGATCTGATCGTGCTCGACATCATGCTGCCGGGCATCGACGGCTATACCTTGTGCCAGCGCCTGCGCGAAGACGCCCGGCGCGATACGCCGGTGATCATGCTCACCGCCCGGGATCAGTTGGACGATCGTCTGCAGGGCTTCAAGTCCGGGGCCGATGACTACCTGATCAAACCGTTTGCCCTGTCAGAACTGGCCGCGCGGATCGAAGCCGTGATGCGTCGGGCCCAGGGCGGTGGCCGCCGAGCCTTGCAGGTCGGCGATCTGAGCTATGACCTCGATACCCTGGAGGTGACGCGTGAAGGCAAGCTGCTCAAGCTCAACCCCGTAGGCCTCAAGCTGCTGGCGGTATTGATGCAGAAAAGCCCTCACGTGTTGCGCCGCGAAATCCTTGAAGAGGCGTTGTGGGGCGATGATTGCCCGGACAGCGACAGCCTGCGCAGTCACGTCCATCAATTGCGCCAGGTGATCGACAAACCGTTCGACAAACCGTTGCTGCACACCGTACACGGCGTCGGCTATCGCCTGGCCGAGGGCCGCGATGGAGTTTAAGCAGAGCCTTGCCCAACGGATCATCATCGCCTTTGCGCTGATGAGCGCATTGGTGGCTGGCGCATTCGCCATGGGCATCGTGGCGACGGTCCATCTGGTGGAAGAGAAACTGATTTCCGCCGGGCTTGGCGGCGATCTGCAACGCTTGCTGCTGATGGACAGTGTCTCGGACTGGAACCACCGGCCGGAACCCGACCAACTGTTTTATTTCAGCGGCGGCCCAGGTGACTTCGAGTTGCCCAAGGACCTGCGCCATCTGGAGCGTGGTTTCCACGAGGTGTTTCGCGGGCAGTTGTCCTATCACGCCATGGTCGAGATCGTTGATGGGCGGCACTACGTGTTGCTGCAGGACCAGAGTGACTTCGAGGAGCGCGAGCGGGTACTGTTCGCCGTGGTGTTGGTGGGCTTTGTGCTCAGCCTGGCACTGGCGGTATTTTTGGGCTGGGTCCTGGCACGCCGGGTGATGGCGCCAGTGGTCCGCCTGGCCCGGCAAGTGCGCCATCGCGACCAGCTCCTGGGTCTGGCTCCTCCGCTGGCCCCGGATTATGCCGCCGATGAAGTGGGTGAACTGGCCGTGGCATTCGACGCCACATTGGGGCGCTTGCGCCAGGCCTTGACCCGCGAGCGTTTGTTTACCAGCGACGTGAGCCACGAGTTGCGCACACCGTTGATGGTCCTGGCGACCTCCTGTGAGTTGTTGCTGGGAAATCCGGCACTGGACCCGCGCGGACGTACCCAGGTCGAGCGCATCAATCGAGCCAGTGAAGAGATGCGCGAGTTGGTGCAGACCTTCCTGATGCTCGCCAGGGCCGAACGCGAAGACAACGGCATGTCGCCTCGGCTGCCCCTGGGGCTGGTGGCCGAGAACCTCCTCGGCGTGTGGCGCGTGCCCATCGAATCCAAAGGCCTGACGCTGATCTTCGATCCCGGGCAAACCGTCGACACCCTGTATAACGCCACGTTCCTGACTGCCGTGATGGGCAATTTGCTACGCAACGCCCTGCACTACACCGATCAGGGGTTCATCCGCCTTTCGCTGACCGCCACCGGTTTCGTGGTCGAGGACAGTGGCGTAGGCATTCCCGAGGAGAAGCGCGAGGCGATGTTCGAGCCGTTCGTGCGCGGCAGTGAAAAACGCGGCGAGGGATTGGGATTGGGGTTGTCCCTGGTGCAGCGTATTTGCGAGAACCAGGGCTGGACAGTGAGCCTCAGTACGATGGAGCCCAACGGTTGCCATTTCGAGGTGGAACTGAACCCAAGGGGCTAAGCGTAGGTATGGAAAGTCTTTTAAACAATAGGGCATTTACGTGACGTTGTTTTCACAAAGACATGACATCCCGTTTCATAAAGTGGGGCCGATCATTCATGGAGCCTCTGGAGAAGTGTCGCCGGCGCCTGACTGCCCGGTGGGCGGCCTCCCATGACATGAAACAGCTGCGGCGCCATTCGTCGTTCAGCGATGTTGATTGGAAAAAACTCGTCTACTTTTATGAGGCGGCGTTTGGCAGCGCTATCAAAGGTTTATAGCGATGAAACTAGAAATTGCTAGAGGTTTGTTTTTAGTCGGAGCCCTGGCAGTTGCATCGATGGCGGTGGCTGTGTGGGAACAGCCGCGCTCGCAGATCCTCAGTGCTTCGAATGCTGATGCGCATTGTCCTTTGCCCCGCGTGGCAAAGACCAGCGAGGCGATCCAACCGAACGATGATCTGCTGCTGTTCATGTTCAGCCTGTCCCAGGGGATGAGGCCGCAAAGTTAAAGCCCTGAAACCAAGATAAAGGTCTCCCTTGTGCGAGGCCTTTATTATTTTGGTGGACTGTCAAATCAACCATTGTGGCGAGGGGATCTATCCCCGTTGGATTGTGGGAGCAAAGCTTGCTCGCGAAACGGCCGCCCCGATTCCTGGAAGACCGCACCGCCTTCATCGCGGGCAAGCCTTGCTCCCACACTATCCCTCGCCACAGGTGTCTATTTCAGGCCTTGTCCGGCTTGGCCAGCAGCGTGTAGACGCAAGGCAGCACGAACAACGTGAACAAGGTGCCAATCGACATCCCGGTTGCGATCACCATGCCGATGTCGAAGCGGCTCACCGCCCCGGCGCCTGTGGCGAAGATGAGCGGCACCATGCCGAACACCATCGCCGCAGTGGTCATCAGCACTGGCCGCAGACGAATCGACGCGGCTTGTTCCACCGCTTCGCGCGGTGTCAGGTTCTGTTCCCTGCGCAGCTGGTTGGCGAACTCGACAATCAGGATCCCGTGCTTGCTGATCAGGCCAATCAGCGTCACCAGGCCCACCTGGGTATAGATGTTCATGCTCGACCAGCCGAGGAACAGCGGGATCAAGGCTCCGCAAATGGACAGTGGCACGGTCACCAGGATCACCAGCGGGTCCCGGAAGCTTTCGAACTGCGCGGCCAGCACCAGGAAGATGATCGCCAGGGCCAGGGCAAAGGTCACCCACAACGCACTGCCTTCCTGTACGAACTGGCGCGAAGCCCCTGCATAATCGAAGGCGAACCCCACCGGCGCTTCCTCGCGGGCGATCTGGCGGACGGTCTCGATGGCCTCGCCCATGCTCACGATAGGGAAGCCCGAGATCGTCACCGCATTGAGCTGCTGGAACTGGTTCAGTTGTCGTGGTCGCGCCCGGTCGCTGACCTTGATCAGGGTCGATAGCGGTAGCGATTCACCCTTGGCATTTTTTACGTAGTAGTTGTTCAACCAGTCCGGGTTGTCCCGGAAGGGACGTTCGACCTGGGCAATGACCTTGTAGCTGCGTCCCTCGAGGGTGAAGCGGTTGATCTCGGCTTCACCCAGCAGTGTCGCCAGGGTACCGCCCAGGTCCTGCATCGAAACGCCCATCTGGGCGGCCTTGGCGCGATCGATATCCACCACGACTTCGGGCTTGTCGAACGCCAGGTCAATGTCCATGAAGGCGAACTTGCCGGATTCCAATGCGCGCTTTTTGACCCGGTCGGCAACCTCCAGCAGCGTCGCATAATCCTTCGGTGAGTTGATGACGAACGCAAATGGCAAGCCTTCGCCGGTGCCCGGCAGCGAGGGCAGGTTGAAACCGAAGATCTGCAAGCCAGGCACGCTTTCCAGCTTGGCCTGGACCTCTGGCAGGATTTCCATCTGGGTGCGGCTGCGTTCGTTCCAGGGCTTGAGCAGGAAGCCGCCAATGCCCGACTGCACGCCGTTGTAGCCGTTGATCTGGAACGAGGAGTAGTACTCCGGGAACTCCTTGAAGATGGTAATGAAGTGATCGGTGTACGTGTTCAGGTAGTCGAGGTTGGTGGGTTGCGGAGCGGTGGCCATCATGAAGATGATGCCCTGGTCTTCGTCGGGAGCCAGTTCGGACTTGCTGAACATGACCAGTACCGGGATCAGCAGCAGCACGATCACGGCGAACACCAGGACCACCGGCCGGGTATTGAGCGTGCCATGGAGCATGCGCTGGTAGCGGCGCTTCAAGCGTTCGAACACCATGTCCAGCCGATGGGCCAGCCCCGAGGGGTTCTCATCGTGGCGCAGGAGCAGGGCGCACATCATCGGGGACAAGGTCAGGGCGACGATTCCGGAGATCACCACAGCCCCGGCCAGGGTCAATGCGAACTCCTTGAACAAAGCGCCCGTCAGGCCCTCGAGCAGGCCGATCGGTGCGTACACCGCCGCCAGGGTGATGGTCATCGAGACCACCGGCATGGCGATTTCCCGGGCACCTTCTATCGCCGCATCGAACGGGGTCTTGCCTTCCTCGATGTGCCGGTGAATGTTTTCCACCACCACAATGGCGTCGTCCACCACCAGACCGATGGCGAGCACCATGGCCAGCAGGGTCAGGAGGTTCATCGAGTAGCCCATCAACTGCATGAAGAACATCACGCCGATCATCGACAGCGGGATGGTCACCACCGGGATGACCACCGAACGCAGGGCACCGAGGAACAGGAACACCACGACAATGACGATCAGCACCGCCTCGAACAGGGTTTTCACCACTTCGTCGATGGAGGCCTGGATGAACAGGGTGGCGTCGTAGGCGATCTCGGCCTTGAGGTTGGTCGGGAGCTGGGCCTCCATGTCCGGCATGATCTTGCGCACT
The DNA here is from genome assembly GCF_000416195.1 of Pseudomonas sp. CFII68. Classification (NCBI taxonomy): domain Bacteria; kingdom Pseudomonadati; phylum Pseudomonadota; class Gammaproteobacteria; order Pseudomonadales; family Pseudomonadaceae; genus Pseudomonas; species Pseudomonas sp. CFII68. Next base: position 252,512 of record NZ_ATLN01000123.1, on the reverse strand, counting down.
TCCTTGATCACATCCAGCGGGTTCGCACCGGGCGTGGCCTTGATCCCGATGTACACCGAGGGCGTGCCACCAAAGGAGCTGATGGTGTCGTAGTTCTCTGCGCCCATTTCCACGCGAGCCACGTCCCGCAGCAACACGCGGCTGTCGCCGTCGGTCTTGAGCGGGATCGCGCCGAAGGCCTCGGCGGACTTGAGTTCGGTGTTGGCGTTGATGCTGGTGACGACGTATTCGCCTTTCACTTCACCGGCAGCGGAGAGGAAGTTGTGCTGGCGCACGGCGTTGGTCACGTCGGCGGCAGTCAGGCCGAAACCGGCGAGCTTGACCGGGTCCAGCCACAGGCGCATGGCGAAGACCTGGTTGCCGAGGATCTCCGCCTCAGCCATGCCTGGCAGGGTCGCCAGTTTGGGCTGGATCACCCGTGACAGGTAGTCGGTGATCTGCGGGTTGTTCAGTTCCTTGCTGAAGAAGCTGATGTACATCAGTGCCGAGGCATCGGCGGCTTCGCGGCTGAGGACCGGGTCCTCGGCGTCCTGGGGCAGTTGGTTCTTGACCTCGTTGGCCTTGGCCAGCAGTTCGGTAAAGAGCCGGTCGCTGTTGGAGCCGATGCGGGCATAGACCGAAATCACCGAGAAATTCTGGCGGCTGACCGAGGTCATGTAGTCGATGCCCTCGGCACTGGCCAGGCTCTGCTGCATCGGCTGGGTGATGTAGCCCTGGATGGTCTCGGCATTGGCCCCGGGGTAGGCGGTGGTCACCGTGATCAGGGCGTTCTCCATTTGTGGATACTGACGCAGGGGCAACTTGCTCCAGGCCTGGAAGCCCAGCAGCACGATCAACAGGCTGACCACGGTGGCGAGCACCGGACGGCGGATGAACGGATCGGTAAAAGCCATGGGGGTTCCTTGATCAGTCCGCGCGCGGCGGGCTGTTCTGTTCGGTCAGGGTCTTGTCGTCGCTGATGGCGATCGGCGTACCGTTATCGAGCTTGAGCTGGCCGGCGGTCACGACTTGCTCGCCGCTCTGCACGCCTTTGGTAACCAATACCTGCCCGTCGCGGCGCTCGCCGGTTTCTACGAAACGCCGTTCGGCGATCAGGACCGGCTGGCCCTTGTCGCCTTTCTCGACATTGCCGTCGGCGCCTTTCTTTTGGGTCACCACGTACATGGAGTTGCCGTAGAGCGTGTAGGTCACGGCGCTTTCCGGCACGACGATTCCGGCGGCCACATCTGGCAGGATCACCTCCAGGTTGGCGAACATGCCTGGCAGCAGCTTGCCGTCGGGGTTGGCCAGGGTGGCACGTACCAATACGTTGCGGGTGCTGTCTTCGACCTTGGGGTTGATCGCGCTGATGGTGGCGACGAAGTTCTGCCCGGGGTAGGCCGAGACGCTGACGTTGACCGGCTGGGCAACGGCGAGCCTGGGCACGGTTTGTTCAGGGACGTAGAAGTCCACGTAAAGGCTGCTGAGGTCCTGCAGGGTGGCGATCACCGTGCCGCTGGCCAGGTAGTCGCCGACATCCACCTGGCGAATGCCGATGGTGCCGCTGAACGGCGCCAGGATGTGTTTCTTGGCCAGCGAAGCCTTGAGCTGATTGACCGTGGCCTGGTTCTTTTTCAGTTGCGCCGAGAGCCGGTCGAACTCGCCCTTGGAGATCGCCTGGCTGCCCACCAGTTGTCGGCCGCGACCAAAATCCAGTTGCGACAGGCCAAGGTCGGCCTCGGCGGTTTCCAGCAGGGCGCTTTCGACTTCGCTGTCCAGTTGCAGGAGCGGCTGGCCAGCCTTGACCTTCTGCCCGGACTGGAACTGCAGCTTCTGCACGGTCCCGGCGATTTCCAGGCTCAGGTCCACGCCTTGCAGCGCCTTGAGGCTGCCAACGGTGGGCAGGCGAGCCTGCCAGGGTTGCCGGGCGGCCGTGGCCACGGCCACGCTGACCGGTGGTTTGGGGGCAGAAAACATCTGGATCTGCTGGTAGACGGAGAAGGCCTTGTAGCCGGCGAGCAACAGCACCACCAGCAGGACAACACCCAACATGATCAGCATGCGGCGTCGCAGCATGTTCCACTTCCTTGGAAAAGAGCTGAGAGAAAATACAGATAGGCGGGCACATTACCCTGAGTGTGCGGGCTATTCCAGATGCTGGCGGGCTGGAGGTGCGTGGGATTTTTCCGAAAAATCAGGGCGCTCGGCCCCGAGGGGCTTCGCTCCCTGGCTCAGGCCAGATGCAAATGGTTGTCCCAGAGCCCTGCCGGCAGATCCAGAGGCTTTGCAACCAGTTGTGTCTGTCGGCAATCGTAATAACGGCAACGCCCTTGGCCCGACGTCACGACAAACCCGTCGGCCACCGCGCCCACGCCGGCACAGTCCGGCAGCGGCGCATCCAGGCGTACTTCGCCACTGTCCAGGTCCCAGATGAAGAAGCGATTGCCACGGGGGGCGGTCAGGGCCACCAGGCGCAGGTCGCTGTGCACGGCGACGCTGGCGGTGTAGTGCCCCATGGCCTGCAATTGCTCTTCGGGCACCGGGAACGCCTGGAACGGCTGCCCCGGCCGCTTGATCGCCAGCAGTTGCGACGATTCGTGGGCAGCGCCCATGAACTGCTGCCCGGAGACGATGGTGCCGTCGCTGGCGATGCCCAGGTGGCGCACGCTGTTCATCGATTGGGCGAGGGTTTCCTTGCTCAGCAGGGTGCCATCGCGCTGCATCAGCACCAGGCTCGGCTCCATGGCGTCGAGGTTCATTTCGACCCGGCTTTCGGCCTCGGTGCGAATGCCGCCGTTGGCGACCACCAGCGTTTCGCCGTCGGGCATCCATGACACCTGGTGAGGGCCGATGCCATGGGTGGACATCTCGCCGCTGTGCACCAGTCGTTCGCCTTCGAAACGGTACACGCCCAACAGGCCGCGCCCCGGGTCGGTGGTGTCGTTCTCGGTGGCGTACAGCCATTCGCCGCTTTTGTGGATCACCGCGTGGCCGTAGAAATGCCGGTTCGGCAACGAAGTGATGGTTTGCAGCAGCGTCCCGTCGCGCAGGTCGATCAGGTAGCTTTCGGTACCTGGACGACGGGCGACGAACAGCGCAATCGGCAGTGTCGGATGATTGATGATGTCATGGCAACGCTGGCCGACCTGGGTGGCGAACACCCGCGTGCCGTCCAGCCGATAGCCGACGGCGTAGTGCTTGCCGTCGCCATCGTCCCGTGCCGAAAGCAAGAGTGGGTGCTTGTCCTTTTGCTTGAACAGCGTCCAGCCGCCCAGGGTGACGGCGCCGAGCAGCAAGCTGCCCAGTGCCAGAACCTGACGTCGAAACATGATCAGTCACCGTCGTTGGCATTGAAGCCCAGTTGAATGCCCAGCGCCTTGGCCAATTCGCCTTCGTGCAGGCGATGGACGACGTTGAGGCTGTCATACAAATCGTTGAGTTGCTGGCGCCCGGCATCGTCGTTGAGCATTTCGGTCAGCGAGCGCTGGCTGCTGGCGAACAATTTCAACGAGGCATCGTAGGCGGCATCGATCTTGTCGGCCAGTGGCTTCTGGTCGCTTGGCAGCAAGCCGCGCAGGCCCTTGTTGTCCACGCCCGCCCAGACGGTCCTGGCCGCGCTCAGGCTGGCCTCCAGGCCTTGCAACGACGACTGGCTGCGCCAGGCATCGGCCTGGAACGGTTGGGGCACGCCTTTGCTCTGGCGGCCCATCGGTGTGCCGAGCTTTTTCTTCAGCGTGTCCAGGGCGGTGACTTGGACACGCAGCAGGTCAGCGATGGCCTCGTGGGAATCGGCGTAGCGCTGGTTGGGGAATTTGCTCATCTGGGCGAGCATGCCGTCGTTGGTGTTCCAGCCCGACAGGATCTCTTCGGCCAGTTGCTTCTGGCGTTCGCCGATGGCGGTGAGCAGCGGGCAGTACTTGGCTTTTTGCGCACTGTCGGCCATGTCGATCCTGGCGTCGAACAGCAGGTATTCGTAGGCCGAGAGGCCCTGGACCACGACGCTGGACTTGGCGAGGCCGGCGGCGTCGATCTGTGGCTGGCTATTGACCAGTTGCTCGACCTGACGGCCCACCAGGTTTTTCTTGTCCGGCCAGAACTGCACCTGCCAGGCGCGGTTGCCCTCGGCCAGTGGGCCGATCAGCAGCGGTTGCAGCTCGGCCCAGGCTTTTTGCGCCTTGAGGAAATCGGCGCGGGCGGTGTCCAGGTTTTCCTTGCCTTGGCAGAACGCCAGGGCGCTGGTCGCCAGTTGCCGGTCGGCATCGACCCAGCGGCTGTAGGTCGGCAGGATCACTTGCTTGGCGATGGCGGCCGAGGTAACGGCTTGCGGATCCTGGGGCGAACAGGCGCCAAGGGCGATGGCGGCGAGGCTGGTGAACAACAGCTTGGGACGGAACATGTTGTGCTCCCACTTCTGGAAAAGGTGTTTAAAGGGAATTCAGGAAGGCCAGCAACGCAGCGCGCTGTTCGACATTGAACGATAAGACCTGTCGCTGCGCCGCTTGTGCTTCGCCGCCATGCCACAGCACGGCTTCGAGCAGGTTGCGGGCCCGACCGTCATGCAGGAACTGGGTGTGGCCGTTGACGGTTTCGGTCAGGCCTATGCCCCACAGCGGCGGGGTTCGCCAGTCACGGCCGCTGGCCTTGAATTCGCTGCGGTTGTCCGCCAGGCCTTCGCCCATGTCGTGTAACAGCAGGTCGGTGTAAGGGCGGATGACCTGGTTCGCCAACTCTGGTTCGGCGGCGTTGGCGGCGGTGGTGTATTTCGGTGTGTGGCAGGACTGGCAACCGGCCTGGAAAAACAGATTCTTGCCCGTCAGCACCTGGGGTGAATTCACCTCGCGACGGGCCGGTACGGCGAGGTTGCGGCTATAGAACAGCACCAGTCGCAGGATGTTGTCGCTGACTTCCGGTTCGCCGTCCGGGCCATTACCGCTGGGGGCGCGCTGGCAATCGAGCTGGGTCTGGGTGCAGTCGTCAAAGGGCCGCAGGCTTGTTGTCAGGCCCATGTCACCGGAGAACGCGTGGACATTCTGTTGGTTGAGGTTGGGCTGCCCGGCCTTCCAGCCGAAGCGTCCCAGGACGGTTTTTTGCTGGGCATCGTCCCAGACCTGGTTGGGACGCCCGGCAATGCCATTTTTCTCCCGGGCCTGGGCCTCGGCGTTTGCCAGGATGGCTTCGTCAGGGATGGCTTCGAGCAGTCCCAGGCCGATCATCGGCGGGGCGACGCGGGCGGAAAATCGCGTGTCCGGGTGCATCGGCCCATAGGCCAGTTGGGTGATCTGCAGGTTCGGCTTGCGCAGTTCCACGACGGTACCGTCCTTGAAACGCACCGGGACCGATGTGTAATCAACCCGCACCTTGCCTTCGGGGGCGACGCCGGGCACGGACATGTCCTGCAACTGCCCTCCGTAAACCGGTTCCGGCACGACTCCCAATTGCTCGATGACCTTGGCGTAAGGCGGCGCGTCGGGAATCGACAGGCGCACCAGCATCGATACCGCAGTGCTCGCGTCCGGCGCGGGCGGGTGGCCGCGACCGTCCTTGATGTGGCAGTTCTGGCAGGCGTTGGTGTTGAACAAAGGCCCGAGGCCGTCGCGGGCGGTGGTGGTCGAGGGAGCGATCACCCAGGGGCTGCGGAAAAAACTGTTGCCGACGCTGAAATCCACGCGCCGTGAGGGCGGCAGGTTGGCCGAGGGCAGGGAAAAGGCGTTCTGATCCGTCTTGCGTACCGTCGCAGCGCCACCGGAACGGGCTTCACCCGGTTCGGCCTGGGTAAAACGCGGGGCATCATCGCAGGCGCTCAGGCCCAGGGCCATGAACAGCGCACATAAACGAAGAGGCAACGACGGCATCGGGCGTCCTGGGAGATGAGTGAAAACGAGGGCGCAAAGTCTAACAGGGCGGGGCAGTTTGAATAAGAGGAATTATCGTTTGGTTTGATGAGAGCTGCTTTGATCAGAGGGCCACTCAAGGATGGTCTGACCCATTGTGGCGAGGGGATTTAGCGAAACGTCGCACCGCCCCGTTGGGCTCTGTAGGAGCTGCCGAAGGCTGCGATCTTTTGATCTTTCGCTCGCGACTAAATTGTCTGGGACAAGATCGCAGCCTCGCTTCACTCGACAGCTCCTACGGTCAGCGGGGCGGTGCGACGTTTCGCTAAATCCCCTCGCCACAGGGTGTTGTCATCTTGCAATTGCGCAGGCTTAGAACTTGTAGCCCAACCCCACCATGTAGATCCATGGGTCCACATCGACGTTCACTTTGGCCCGGGTGCCGCTGGCCACGGCGTTGTTGTCCACATACGCGGTGGTGTCGATGTCGATGTAGCGGATCTGGCCGTTGATCATAATGTTGTCGGTCAACATGTAGTCAGCGCCCACTTGCCACGCCATGCCCCAACTGTTGCTCGCGCGGAAATTGCTGAAGCCGTTGGCGCTGGCTTCGCTGCCGACGTGTTCGTCGTAGATCCAGGTGTAGTTGATGCCGGCGCCGACATAAGGCTGGAACGTCGACTTGGCGTCGAGCGGGTAGTAGACCAGGCTCAGGGTCGGCGGCAGGTGCTTGAGGGTGCCGAGCTTGTTGTTGGCCGCGCCCAGGGCGGTGCCTTTGATTTTCACGTCGTGCTCGAACGGCGAGGCCGCCAGCAGTTCGATCCCCAGGTTGTTGGTGATCATGTAGGCGAAGTTCAAGCCCAGCTGCGTGTCGCTGCTCATGGTCGCCTTGCCGCCCAAGTCGGCGCCGGCCAGCGGGCCACGGTCGACCTTGACGCTGGAGCTGTCGGCATCCGGGTTGACGGTGATAGCACCGGCGCGAACGATGATGTCGCCGGCTGTGTGGGCTTGGGCGAGTGGGGCAGCGAGCGCGAGGGCAACGAGGGAAGCGCTGAGCAAGGACTTGTTCATGAGGGCTCCAAAGGGCATCGAAATTTGATGTCCCATGGTACGAAACCGTCTGCTCCGGTCTTTTGACACAGCTCAATGAGTCTGGGGGTGTTTAATTGACTCAGCTCAATGAAATGATGATGAGTCAATTTTGAGGGCCCTTTCGCGAGCAAGCCCGCTCCCACAGTTTGACCGCATTCCTTCTGAAGAAACTCGGTCTAATGTGGGAGCGGGCTTGCTCGCGAAAGCTATCTAACAGGCAACAAATAATAGCCAGGTTCACTCCGGCAGCTCATACACATAAATCTTCTCGGCCTCCATCTGATACCCGGCATCGGCCAGTTCACTGGTGGACGGCTTGACCTGCATCGGCCCTTCGACCCAGTACGGTTGGTACAACTCGTCGAGCTTGACCCCGACTTCACTTTTCACATGCACGATCTGGTTCGATGGCGGTGGCGGTACGTGGATGCAGGCGCCGAAATACGGCACCAGCAAGAAGTCCGTGGTGCGGCCTTCCTCGCTGACTTCCAGCGGCACGATGTAGCCCGGCAGGCGAATCTGCTGGCCGTCGAGGGTCTTGACCACCGGGGCGTTGGGCAGGTCCTGCTTGGCCGCTGGCGCGGACTCGGCGGCCAGGGCATCGCTCATCTTCGACAGGTCGTGCAGCGGCGTCATGTTCGGCACTTCCGGCGGCGCGTCCGGCGGGATCATTTCCGACCAGGCCAGGTCCCTCGGCTCGGCCGCCCACAGCGGCAGGGCGACCATCATCAACAGCGCAAGCAGGGCGCGGGGCATCTTCAAGGTCCTCATAGACGAATCGACAGGCCGTCGGCCAACGATTGGCGATAGGCGCGCCAGGCCGGCACGCTGCCCATCAGCAGGGCGGCAACCAGAATGCCAGCCAGCAGCGTCCATTCATATTCGCTCGGCCAGCTCAGCGGCAGGTACAAGCCGTAGGCCGACTGCACGTAACCCTGGGCGGCGGCGATGCCGATGTACAGTAACGCCAGCCCGGCGGTGACCCCGGCCAGCGCCAGGGCGAAGGCTTCGAGCACCAGCAGCGTTGCGATGTGCCACGGCCGCGCGCCCACCGAACGCAGGATCGCCATTTCCCGGCGGCGTTCGTTGAGGCTGGTGAGGATCGCCGTGAGCATGCCGATCAATCCGGTCAGGACCACGAACAGCGAGATCACGAACAAGGCTTTTTCCGCCGTGCCCATCAGGCTCCACAGTTCCTGCAACGCCACGCCGGGCAGGATCGCCAGCAGCGGTTCGCCACGGAACTCGTTGATCTCGCGCTGCAAGGCAAAGGTTGAAATCTTGCTGTTGAGGCCGAGCATGAAGGCGGTAATTGCTTGGGGCGTGAGGTCCATGTTGCGGGCCTGGTCGGCGCTGATGCGCCCATTGCCCTGGGCCGGTACACCGTTCTTCCAGTCGATGTGGATCGCCTCCATGCCGCCGAGGCTGATGTGCAGTGTGCGGTCCACCGGGGTGCCGGTGCGCTTGAGAATCCCGACCACGGTGAAGGGCTTGTCGTCGTGCTTGACCAGGCTGACCACTGCCACACCGTGGGCCAGCACCAGCTTGTCGCCGAGCTTGTAGTGCAGCGCCTCGGCCACTTCGGCACCGAGCACCACTTCGAACGGATCGCTGGCGAAAGCCCGGCCATCGCCCAGCGCCAGGTGTTGCTGGCGGCCGTACTGGTAATGCTCGAAGTAGGCCTCGGTGGTGCCCATCACCCGATAACCACGGTGGGAATCGCCGAGGGACATGGGGATCGCCCACTTCACTTTCGGGTTGCTGGCGAAGTGTTCGAAGCTGTCCCAGCGGATGTTGTTGGTAGCGTTGCCGATGCGAAACACCGAGTACAGCAGCAGGTTCACAGAACCTGAGCGGGCGCCGACGATCAGGTCGGTGCCGCTGATGGTGCTGGCGAAGCTGGCCCGCGCCTCGGTACGCACCCGCTCCACTGCCAGCAACAAACAAACAGAAAGGGCGATGGCAAACGCGGTGAGGATCGCGGTGAAGCGGCGGTTCGCCAGGCTGGCCATGGCTAGACGGAACAAATACATCTCAGACCTCGAGTGGCGTGGCGGCGCGATTGAGATCGGCCAGCGACAGGTTGCGGTCGAACAGCGGCGCCAGGCTCTGGTCGTGGCTGACGAACAACAGGCTCGACCCGGCTTCGCGGCATTCGGCGAACAACAGCCGCAGGAAGTTTTCCCGGGCGTCGTAGTCCAGGGCCGAAGTCGGTTCGTCGGCGATCACCAGTTCCGGTTGGCCGATCAGCGCCCGGGCGGCGGCGACCCGTTGTTGCTGGCCGATGGACAACGAGTCGGCGCGCCGCTCCAGCAGGTTCGGGGCGGTCAAGCCCAGGTGGGCCAGCAGGGTGGCGGCGGCTTGATCGACGCTGCCGTGGCGCTGAATGGCCCGTTGCGCGCGCAGCTTGGAAAAGTGACAGGGCAGTTCGACGTTCTCGCGCACCGAGAGAAACGGCAGCAGGTTGAATTGCTGGAAGATGTAGCCGGTGTGGTCCACACGAAAGCGGTCGCGACTGCCGGCGCCCAGTTCGGTGAGTTCCTGGCCGAGCAGGCGGATGCTGCCGCGATCCGGTGTCTGCACACCGCCGAGCAGCCCCAGCAAGGTGGTCTTGCCACTGCCGCTCGGGCCCTTGAGAAACAGCGTCTCACCGGCCTCCAGGCGAAACGCCGGGATATCCAGCAACGGCGGATGCCCGGGCCAACTGAAGCCCAGGTCGGAGAGTTCGATGAGTGCTTGGGTCATGTTTGCCGCTTCAAATAGTGGAACCTGTGGAACACCTGTGGGAGCTGAGCTTGCTCGCGATGAGGTCATTACATTCAACTTGGATGTTGACTGTCGGACCGCTATCGCGAGCAAGCTTTGCTCCCACCAGGCTTGCTCCCACATTGGGTGTTGCGGTGGATCAGAATTTCAGGGCTGGCGCTTTTGCCGTCACTTCCACACCTTGCTGGCCGCTCGGGCTGATCAGTTGTACCTGAATTTTCTGGGTGGCCGGGAAGGTTTTGAACAGGGTCGCCAGGTCCAGGTTCTTCAGTGCACCCGGGGCGGCGCAGGTGAACTGGTAATGGGCATGGATCTCACTGTGCTCGCCGTGGTGCTCTTCGCCATCTGCGTCTTCGTCATGGTCGTGATCGTGGTCCGGCTCATCGCCAAACAACGGGCTTTCCAGTTCCTGCTGGGCCACGGTGCACTTGGCGGCGGCCGGCAGGTTGAACAACGCCAGTGGCTTGTCCAACTGCGCGCGTACGGCGGCGACCTTGGCCTTGTCGGCGTCGCTGGTGGCGGCGTGTTCGAAGCCCACCAGGTTCATCGCCGGGCTTTCCAGTTCCAGCTCCAGGGTCTGGCCGTCCAGGGCCGCGTTCAATCGGCCGACGCCGTGTTCATGGGCGCTGAGGCTGCCATGCTCGTGGTCATGATCATGCTCGACCGCCGCGTGAGCGACAGCCAATGGCAGCAGGGCGAACGGCAAAGCGAGAAGCAGACGACGCATGACGAGTCTCCGAAAAGGTTATGTAATCTTATAACGAAAGTGCGGAGAGTTTGACCGTCTGCTTGGCGTCGCGCAAGGGCCATGGGAGCATGCGTACATGAAATATTCGGGAGCACGGTGATGTTGCGGGTACGCGGAACCGTCGGCGATTGGCCGGTGGACTTGTCGATCGAAATGGATGAGGGCGACTGGGCGCAGCTCGGCGCGCAGTTGCAAGTGGCCAAGTCCGAGAGCGCAGTGGCGCCTGCGGCCAAACCGGCGGCCAATCCAGTGAGTCAGGACGATGCCCAGTGGCAGATCGCCAAGGAACTGCTGCGCAAGGCCGGGCAGTTGAGCGGCCCGGACCTGCTGGAACAGCTCGAAGGCCTGACCGGCAGCGCCTCGGCGGGCAAGCGCCTGTTGGTGCGCTTGCGCCATAGCCCGGATGTAAAAGTGATCAGCGGCGGTGACACACCGCTCTACAGCTGGCACGAAACCGCGTAGGAGCGTGTAGGAGCTGACGAGCGAGGCGAGGCTGCGATCTTTTGATCTTTCGCTTGAGATTCAAGCGTCTGGGTAAAGATCGCAGCCTCGCTTCGCTCGACAGCTCCTACAGGGGAATCAATACAGCGCCGCGAATAGCTTGCGGCGATAGGTCGTCACCAGCGGATGATCGTTGCCCAGCAGTTCGAACACCTGCAGCAAGGTCTTGTGCGGCAGGCCTTCGCTGTAGCTGCGGTTACGCATGAACAGCTTGAGCAGTGCATCGAGGGCCGCTTCGTACTGCTGGCGCGCCAGTTGCTGGATCGCCAGTTGGTACACCGCTTCATCGTCTTGCGGGTCTTTCGCCAGGCGCGCCTTGAGGTCGGCGGCGTCCGGCAGGTGCTTGGCCAGGCCGAGGAACTGGATCTGCGCCTTGGCGCCGGCGAGGGCGGCCTTGTGTTCGTCGCTTTTCACCGCATTGAGCACGGTCTGCGCTTCGTCCAGTTCGCCGCGTTCGGTCAGGCAGCGGGCGTACAGGATCAGCGCCTTGGCGTTGGTGTTGTCCTCACCCAGCAACACCGTGAGCACAGCTTCAGCGTCGGCGAAACGACCGTCGTCGAACAGCGCCTGGGCCTGTTCGAATGGGTCAGCCGCAGCCGGAGGCGGCATCTGCACATGGGGTTCGAGCAGGGTTCGCACGGCCGATTCCGGCTGGGCACCGGCAAAGCCGTCGACGGGTTGGCCGTCCTTGAACAACACCACCGTTGGCAGGCTGCGAATGCCGAAACGGGCGACAATGTCTTGCTCGATGTCGCAGTTGACCTTGGCCAGCAGCAGTTCGCCTTGATAGCTCTCGGCAATGGTTTGCAGCATCGGCATCAGGGCTTTGCACGGCGCACACCACTCGGCCCAGAAATCCACCAGTACCGGTTTGTGGAAAGAGTTCGCGATCACCGACTGGTCGAAATCGGCGGTGGTGGCGTCGAAGATGTAGGGCGTTTCCTGAGTCATGGGCAATCTCGTAGAGCGCTTGAATGGGGCAACTATACGGCTTGGTGGGGGTGGCTGAAAGCCGGGGCTTGCGGCGCCTGATAGGCCGCTATCGCGAGCAGGCTCGCTCCCACAGTGTTTCGTGGCGCCGCACCTTCTGCGAGCTGAACAAAATCCCTTGTGGGAGCGAGCCTGCTCGCGAAAGCGGTGGGGCAGCCGGCATCTGAAGTGACTGAAACACCGCATCGCGAGCAGGCTCGCTCCCACAGGGTATTGCCCATGTACCGTATTGGTAGGCACAAAAAAACCGGGCCAGGCCCGGTTTTTTTGTGTGCGGTGTTGCTTAGAAATCGTAGGTCACGTCCAGCGAGGCCACGCGTTCCTGGCCGTAGTAGCAGCCGAACGAGTAGTTGCAGTTGGACACGTATTCGCGGTCGAAGACGTTCTGCACGTTCAGGCTGGTGGTGACGCCACGCAGGCTCGAGGTGGCCTTGCCCATGTCATAGCTGATGGTGGTGTCGAACACGGTGTAGGCTGGGACGTCGAACGAGTTGTCCGCGTCGCCAGGTTTACGCCCGGTATAGCGGACCCCCGCGCCAAAGGTCAGACCATTGAGCGATGCTTGGATGAAGTGGTAGTCAACCCATAAGGTGGCGGAGACAGGAGCCTGTTGTTCGCTGCGGTTGTCCTGGTAGCCCCACTGATCCTTGGTATAGAACGAATCGAGGTAGGTCGCGGCAGCCATCACATCAATATTGTTGATCGCGGATTTGACCTCCAGCTCAACGCCGCGGGAGCGGATCTCACCTGTCTGAGACTCGTACCCAGGGTTGTCCAAATCCTGAGTCTTCACGTTCTTCTGTTCGATCTGAAACACCGAGGCAGTGATCAGGGTTTTGTCGAACGGCTGGTACTTCACGCCCACTTCGTATTGCTCACCCTCGGTCGGCTTGAAGACATTGCTGTTAGCGTCCGTGCCCGTGGTCGGCAGGAAGGATTCCGAGTAGCTGATGTAGGGCGCCAGGCCGAAATCGGTGACATAGGTCAGGCCGATGCGGCCGGTGAACTTGTTATCGCGCAGCGAAGCGACATTGTCTGCCAGCAAATCCTTGTTATCCACTTCGGCCCAGTCCTGGCGGCCACCCACGGTCAGGATCCACTTGTCCAGCTTGATCTGGTCTTGCAGGTAGACGCCGGTCTGGCGAACGGTGTTGTCCCATTGGGTGTCCAGCGTCGGGGTCACGTCGCTGGTGTCGTAGTTGTTGTTATTGCCGTACAGGTCGATTGGCGCACCTGTGATGTTGTAACCCTTGTATTTACGGTTGAAATGGCGATAGTCCACGCCCGCCAGGGTGGTGTGCTCGAGGGCGCCGGTGTTGAATTTGTATTCCAGGTTGTTATCGACGGTGTAGGCGGTGTTGTGCTGCTGCCAGTCGAGTTTGTTGCGAGTGGCCTGGGTCTGGTCATTCCCAACGAAACCACGCAGGTAGAAGCCCCGATACTGGTCACGCACATCGGTGTAACGAGCCGTGGAGCGGAACGTCAGGTCATCGGTGAGGTTGTGGCTGAAGTCGTAGCCGAGAACGAACTGGTCACGCTTGTAGTCGTTCCACCGCGTGTCGCCGGAAAAAAAGTCCCGGTCGATCCGCTGGCCGTTGGGGCCGCGCTTCAGGGAGCCGATCATCGGCAGGGCTTGATAGTCCTCCAGGCCGTCATCGCGCTGGATCTGCGCCAGCACCGTCAACGAAGTGTCTTCGTTGGGTGCCCAGGTCAGGCTTGGCGCCAGCAGCATGCGTTCGCTGTGGGTGTGATCGACTTGTTGGTTGCCTTTTTTCGCCACGCCGATGACGCGGTAGCTGAATTCCTTTTGATCGTCGATTGGGCCGCTGGTGTCGAACGCGCCGTTGACCCGGTCGTAGCTGCCCGCGCCCAGTTTGATCTGGCTGCGCTGTTCAGTGGTCGGTCGCTTGGAGACCATGTTGATCAAGCCGCCGGGCTGGTTCTGTCCGTACAGCACCGATGAGGGGCCTTTGAGCACTTCGATGCGCTCCAGGGTATACGGATCGATTTGCGGCGCGCCGCCCAGGCTGCCGGCATAGGGCAGGTAGGCACCGTCGAGGTACAGCTGTGTCGGCGCGAACCCGCGGCTGGTGATTTCATCGGCGATGGTGTTGCGGTCGGTGAAGCCGCTGGTGTCCAGGCCCGGCGTGTAGCGCAAGGCCTGGGTCAGGTTGCGTGCGCCCTGGACGGCGATCTGGTCGGCGGTGACCACGTTGATGGTCTGCGGGATCTCCAGGATCGGTGTGTCGGTCTTGGTGCCGGTGGCGCTGCGGGTGGCGACGTAGCCGTCCACCGGGCCGTAGGCCGATTCCGCAGATTTACCGGTGATGGTGGTGGCGCCCAGTTCCAGCGAATCGCCCGCCGTCCTGGCGCGCACGCTGGCCGTGTTGCCCTGGATAGTGAACATGACGCCGGTCCCCACCAGCATCTGCGACAACGCTTGCGCCGGCGACAACCGGCCACTGACCGGCTGGCTGCGCAGGCCCTGGACATCATCGGCGCTGTAGAGCACTTGCATGTTCGTTTGATTGCTCAACGCCTGCAGGGCACTCGCCAGCGACTGCGCCGCAATGTTCAGATCGACTTCCTGTGCCTGGACCTGCGCGCTGAACGGCATGGCCAGTGCCAGGCTGAACGCGGTGGCGCTGAAGCCTGGTTGCAACAGGCGGCGCATGATCAGTGCCTTGGTAAAACGTGGAATCCCCGGAGTTGCTGGCATGTGTTTCACTCTTGCAGGTTTTAGTTTTAATAGGGTGTAGTTGTGATCAATTCTTAATTAGGACGCACCACCCCAGAAAAACCAGAATGAGAATCGTGATTATTTACGCGGGTTGCAGTTCGGTGATGACGCGGCCGGCTTCCATGCGCACCAATTGGTCGGCCACGTCGAAGTAACGGTCGTCGTGGGAAATCACGATGATGGTCTTGCCCAGGCGCTTGAGATCCGGCAGCAACTCCGTGTAGAAAATCCGCCGGAAGGTCGGGTCCTGGTCGGCGGCCCATTCGTCGAAGACCAGCACCGGACGCTCTTCCAGCCATGCATTGACCAGCGCCAGGCGCTTGCGCTGGCCGGTGGACAGGTCGGTGGTGGTGAAGGCGCCGTCGCGCACGCTGACCTTGTGGGCGATCTCCAGGCGTTGCAGGTATTGGTTGGCGTCGTCCGGGATATGGGTGTCGCCCTGGACGATGTCGTCGAACAGGTAGTAGTCGGCAAAAATCGTCGTGAACAACTGGCGATAGTCATCGCGGGTCACGGCCGTCACGGCGTGGTCGTTGAGACGGATTTCCCCTTGCTGCGGCGCGTAGAGGCCCAACAGCAGCTTGATCAGCGTGGTCTTGCCACAGCCGTTTTCACCGACGATGAACACGATGTCGCCCTGGTTGATCTTCAGGTTCACCGGCCCCAGGCGGAACGGCGTGGCGCCTTCCACCGCCGGGAAGCTGTAGGCCACATTGCTCAGTTCCAGCGTCTGCACCGGCGTTTTCGGCTGGCCCTGGTCGTTGAGTAGCAAGTGCGGTTCCGGGGATGAAAACTGTTCCGACAATTCGGCGATGCGGCGGAAGGCGATCTGCGCACGACTGACGATGGGCAGGGTGCCGATCAGGTGTTCCAGCGGGCCTTTCATGTACAGCAACACCAGCACGAAACCGCTCATCACCGCTTTGTCGGCGCTCGGCCACAGCGACTGCAGGGCCAGGGCCAGGCCGATCACCACGAAGAACAGCATCGAGCCGAAGGTCTTGGCGATCACGAAAATGTTCACCGAGCGGATCTGCGTGTCGCAGATCTTGTTGGCGGTGTGCTCGATGCCCGAGACGAACATGCGGTGCCGACGGGGGCGATGGATGCGCAGCTCCTTGGCGCCTTCGGCGATGGCGTTGTAGTGCTTCTGCAATTCGTCCTCGGAATCGCGAGCCTCCATGAAGCCCTTGATCCCACGACCGCGGGCGATGTACTGCACCACGGTGCCGATGATGATTGCCACGACCATCATCAGGAACATCGGCCACGACAGCATCGCCAGGTAACCCATGCAACCGAGGGTGACGGTCAGGGAAATGGCGAGCGGGGCGAAGGCGAAGGCGAAGTCGCTGATGGTGTCGACGTCGTGGGTCAGCACCGGGATCAGGCGATGGCTGCGGTAGCGTT
The DNA here is from genome assembly GCF_000416195.1 of Pseudomonas sp. CFII68. Lineage (NCBI taxonomy): Bacteria > Pseudomonadati > Pseudomonadota > Gammaproteobacteria > Pseudomonadales > Pseudomonadaceae > Pseudomonas > Pseudomonas sp. CFII68. Next base: position 236,455 of record NZ_ATLN01000123.1, on the reverse strand, counting down.
CGATCTGCTGGATGGGCGCCGACAGGACTTTTTCCCCCAGCTCCTTGCGCAGCTTGGCGATGATCTTCTGGCCGACGTAGTTGGTGCCGATGTCGGAACAGATGGAACTGACCAGGGCCAGCAGGCACAACCCGGCGAACACCCCCACCACGGTGTGGCTCAGCCCGCTTTCGGCATGCAGCACCTTGTTGATGGTCGCCAGCAGCACGGTCACGCTGAGGCCACCGACCATGCCCAGCAGGATGGCGCCGATGACAATCAGCCGGAAGGGTTTGAGCAGGGTGAACAATTCATTGATCACCCCGCGTTTTGGTTGGCTCATGGAGGTTTCCTGCTAGATGAAAAGGGCGAACGCCATCGCGGGGCATTCACCGCATGGGCTGGAGGACGGCGGCACGCCGGGTTGGAGCGCGCCCACCTGTAGAACGATTGGATGGGAAGAGGATTTAGCGAGGAGCTGCCTGACACACATTATTGTGGCGAGGGAGCTTGCTCCCGCTCGGTTGCGCAGCGACCGCAAAATCTTGGGGCCGCTTCGCCCGAAGCGTCGGACCGGCCCAGCGGGAGCAAGCTCCCTCGCCACCGTTGTGTTCGCAACCCTGGTATTGGCTGTGTTCATGGAATCCAGGATTAAAAAGGCCGGCGCCTAACAGAGCCGGCCTTTTTTTATCTTTTTCGCGAATGATAAGTAAAGTCATTCCGGTTTTGGCAGACGCTGCGTCTTACTTAGGTATGTGGGCAAATCGGGTCGGCCACGCACTGACACATTGCCCTGAGGCAATCGACCGTTCGGGTTCACAGGTGCTGGCGAGCGGCGGGCCCTTAGGCCCCATGGACTTTTACTTCGACCAATAATAGAGAGCACGATGTCATCCATTCATGAGTTGAAACCTCTCTTCAAGGCACTCGTCATGTCCCGCGGCCTGCGTTCGCGGCGGGGGTTGGCCGGTCTGGGGTTGGTCTGCGTACTGCCCCTCAGCGCTCAGGTGATGGCAGAAGACGTCAGCATCAACATTCCTGCGCAACCGCTGCCGCAGGCACTGCAAGCGTTCGGTCAGCAGACCAACCAGCAAGTGATCTACAACGCTGGCGACATGGCCGGGCTGAAAAGCACCCGCGTCAGCGGCACAATGAGCCCGCAGGCGGCCATCGCCGAATTGCTCAAGGGCACAGGCGTGGGCTACAGCCTCGAGGGCAATACCCTGATGCTGATGCGCGGCCCTGCCACGGGAGGCCTTGAGCTGGGTGCGACCACCATCAGTGCAGCGTCGGTGGACGCGACCACCGAAGGCAGCAACTCATACACCAGTAACGCCGTGACCATTGGCAAGGGGACTCACACCCTCAAGGAAATTCCCCAGTCGATCACCGTGATGACGCGCAAGCAGATGGATGACCAGAACCTGGTCAGCCTCAAGGACGCCGTCAACCAGACCACCGGCATCGTCGGCCTGCAGGGCGTCGGCCAAGGCATGATCCTGTCGTCACGCGGTTTCCAGATCGACGATTGGCAATACGATGGTGTGCCGATCCTGCGTAACAACTATTCGCTGGGCAACTGGGCGACCCAGGACCTGATCTTCTTCGACCGCCTGGAAATCATGCGCGGCGCGGCCGGCCTGCTGCAAGGCACTGGCAGCCCCGGTGGCGCCGTCAACCTGGTGCGCAAGCGTGGCCAGCATGCACCGACCGTTACCCTGACCGGCAAGGCCGGTTCCTGGGATCACTACGGTCTGCAATTGGACGCTGGCGGCCCACTGAACCAGGCCGGCAACATCCGCGGCCGCGTCGTCATCGATGAAGACCAGAGCAACTCGTTTGTCGACTATGCGTGGAACAAGACCCACTCGCTGTACGGTGCGTTGGACGTCGACCTGAGCGAAGACACCACCCTGGGTTTCGCGGTCAGCCAATCGAATGGCGAATCGCGCGGCAACATCCGTGGCCTGCCACGCTACGCCAACGGTTCGATGCCGGACGTGTCGCGTTCGACCTACACGGGTGCGCGCTGGAACCGTTCGGAAATCGATGTCACCACCTACTACACCGACCTGGAGCATCGGTTCAACGAGGACTGGGCGTTCAAGGTGGGTGCCGTGTACATGACCGAAGACAACCAGGCGAAAAACCAGCGAGTGCAAAGGGGGGGTGGTCTCTTGCCTGATGGCAGTGGCGTGCAATATGCCGACTTCGTGACTGATTTCCAGTCCACGAAGTCTGGTCTGGACATGAACCTGACCGGCAAGTTCGAAGCCTTGTCGATGGAGCAGGAAGTCATGCTCGGCGGCAACTTCTCGCAGTTGGAGACGGATGATAAATTCGCCCGTACATTCAACGCCACCAGCGACTCCATCTTCGACCTGAACAATGACCGGCCGGACATCAGCTACGAGAGTCTGATCGCTGCGGGCGGGCGGGGCACCCTCAGCAAATACGATATCCGCCAGAAGGGTGTGTATGGCACCTGGCGCGTGAAGCCTATCGATGATCTGACGCTGGTGCTGGGTTCCCGGGTCAGCTGGTATGACTTCAGCTACAAATCGAGAACCGAAGACTCAGCCGGTATTACCCCATACACGGCAAGCACCGGAACTGAAACCGGAGTGGTCACGCCCTACGGCGGTATCATCTATGACCTGAGCCGTGAGTGGGCGGTGTACGCCAGCTACACTGATGTGTTCCAGCCCCAGACCGAGGTCGATACCAGCGGTTCGGTGCTCAAGCCCATCGTTGGCACCAACTACGAAGTCGGCCTCAAGGGTGAGCTGATGGACGGTCGGGTCAATACCTCCCTGGCCATCTTCCGTTACGATCACGAGAACCGTGCTATCGAAGACACCGCCGGAGGGATGGTATGTGAGGGCGGGTACTGCTCGGCAGCCTCGGGGAAAGTGCGCAGTCAAGGTTTCGATGCCGAAATCAGTGGTGAAGTGGTAGACAATCTGCAGTTGTTCGCGGGCTACACCTACAACACCACCAAGTACCTGGAGGAGCCGGGGAAGGAAGGTGTTGTCTTCAGTAGCTGGACGCCGAAACACATGCTGCGGGTGTGGGGTAACTACCAACTGACCGGCGATTGGAGCCGCGTCAGCGCTGGCCTGGGCTTTACCACCCAAAGCCACACACTGGTTTACCAAGAAAAGACCGACATACCGGGTTATACCGTGTGGAATGCTCGTATTGGCTACCAGCTGACGCCGGAAATTGCTTTGGCGCTCAATGCCAACAACCTGTTTGACAAGACGTACATAACGTCCGCTTACAACCAGCTCGATGGCAACAATAACTTCGGTGATCCGCGGAACTTGATGTTCTCGGTGAAGTACACCCCGGAGTTCTGATTCTTGCGGGAATGAAAGAGACCCGCCTTGTGGGTAGTGTTGGTCACTCAAAAACGGTGCTTCTTCAGAAATGGGACGCGCCGTTTTTTTTGGGTTTTTTTGGGATGGGGGGGGGGTGTATATCCGTTGCTGCGGTAACGGCGGCTTATGGTTTCGCCCTTACGGCGAGTCACTTTCGAAAAGCGCGAAAGTAACCAAAGCGCTTCTGCCCCACCACTTGGTGCCTCGCTTAGGCTCGGCATGCCCTCACTCCGGCATTGCTCCGTGGGCCGCCGCGAAGGGCCATCCATGGCCCAGCGCGGCTACCTCGGCATCCATGCCGAGGTGCCCACTGCGCAATGCCTGCGTTCGGCCAGCGTGGTTAACGGGGCGCCCGAGATCAACGTCCGAAACGAGGCGGCCTGATAGCCGACCTGGTTCTTAGTGGTATCGCGTTTTTTCTGTGGGAGCGGGCTTGCTCGCGAAGGCGGCGTTACAGTCAATGAAGAGGGTGGATGTGCCTGCCTCTTCGCGAGCAAGCTCCACCACAGAAGGACTCCGGGTGCACACGGATATTGTGGCTGCTGGAGATCCAATGTGGGAGCGAGCCTGCTCGCGAAGGCGCGGTTACAGTCAACGACGATGTTGGATGTGCTGGCCTCATCGCGAGCAAGCTCGCTCCCAGAGAAGGACTCCGGGTGCACACGGATATTGTGGCTGCTGGAGATCCAATGTGGGAGCGAGCCTGCTCGCGAAGGCGCGGTTACAGTCGATGAAGATGTTGGATGTGCCGGCCTCATCGCGAGCAAGCTCGCACAGAAGGACTCCGGGTGTACACGGAGTTTGTGGCTGCTGAAGATCCAATGTGGGAGCGGGCTTGCTCGCGAAGGCGGGGTTACAGTCGATGAAGAGGGTGGATGTGCCGGCCTCTTCGCGAGCAAGCTTTGCTCTCACAGGGGGCGCCTACATATCCCGCGCCACCCGAAAACCGATCCAGTCGCCGCGGTCGCCTGGCACCAGTGCGTTGCGGTTGCCGGAGCGGGAGAACACTGGCGCCTCGCCCCAGTCGTTGCCGCGGATGCGTTTGAATTCGCACTTGCCGGTCAGCCAGGCGCTGCCGTCGCTCGGGGCGCCCACGTAGTTTTCGTTGTAGCAATCGGCGGTCCATTCGTAGATGTTGCCGTGCATGTCATACACGCCGAAGGCGTTGGGTGCGAAGCTGCCGGCCGGGGCGGTGAAGTTGTAGCCGTCGGCCGCGCCGTAGGTGTTGGCGTGCTGGGCGATGCTGTATTCCTTGCCCTCGTCGAACGGGAAGGGGAACGGCCCGGTGCTGCCGCCGCGTGCTGCGTACTCGCGCAGGGATTCGCTGACCAATCGGTATTGCTTGCCGGTCTTTTTCGACAACCACGCCACGTAGGCATTGGCCTCGGCGAAGTCCATGCACACCGCCGGGTGCCGGTCGGTGTATTGCTTGCGTGGGTCGCTGCCCTGGTAGTCGGGGATGCCGGCCTTGCAGGCCCGGCCGGGGCGCTCATCGCCGTCGGGCATTGTGTAGCCGGTGTCGCGCAGGTAGGCGAACCATTCGCCCTTGAGCACCTGGAAGCGACTGATCGCCAGCGGTTTGGCGAACGTCACCGGGTGCATCGGGCCTTCGTCGGGCTCGCGGCCTACTTCGTCTTCCGGGGTGCCCATCTGGAAGGTACCGGTGGGTAGCACGACCATTTCCGGGCAGTCCTTGCAGTCGCGAAAGACCTGGCCCGCTTGAGACGCCTGGGCGCCGGAGGGCAGCAGGGCGGCGACGGCCAGTGCCGGGAATAGCTTCAACAAAAAACTGTTCATCCATCTCTCTCGATAAGTCAGGTTCAGAGTGTCTTGCCCAGCAAGCCCATGAAGCGATCGATCTCGGCTTCGGTGTTGAGCAGCCCCGGCGCGGTGCGGACCACCGGCCCCGCATCGCGATGCACGGCATCGGCGATCACGCGGTTCTTCATCAGGTAAGCGGCGACCTCGTCGCTGTCGCGGTCCTTGACCCGGAAGAAGGTGAAACCGGCGGACAGGTCTGGGCTCAGCGGGGTGACCAGTTCGATCTGCGGCTGTGCCAGCAGCTGTTTTTTCAAATAGCTATTGAGGGCATGGATGCGCGCCTGCACCTCGGCCTTGCCCAATTGCAGGTGCAACTTGAACGCCTCGTCCGCCGCCCAGCGATGCTCGAAAGCGTGATAACCGCCTGGGGTCATGGTGGTGGAAAACGCCGTGGCTTCGGAGAAGGTCGGGATGATTGGCGTGACGTACTTGAGCTCTTCGCTGCGGCTGCACACCAGGCCCGTGCCGCGTGGGCCGAACATCCACTTGTGGGTGCCGGCGATGAAAAAGTCGCAATTCATGGCGGGGAAGCTGAGGTCTTCGACGCCGAAACCGTGCACGCCGTCCACCACATAAATGATCCGCTGCTCATCGCTGCGTCCCTGGTTGTGCTTGTCCACCAGGGCGCCGATCTTGTCGATCGGCAGCTTCACGCCGCTGCCCGAGTGCACCCAGGTCATGCCCAGCACCCGGGTTTCGGGGCGGATGTTGCGGTCGATGGCCGTGAGGATCTGTTCATGGCTGGCGTCGTGGGCGTTGTCGAACAGCTTGATCTTGCGCACCCGTGTTTCCGTCCGTTGGGTGCGCAGGTCGAGAATGGTGTGGGTGGCGTAGTGTTCGTGGACGGTGGTGAGGATTTCCTGGTCGGCCGCGACATGGGCGCCGCCGTAAATCATCGACAGGCCTTCGGTGGTGCTGCCGGTGAGGGCGATCTGCTTCGGGCTCGCTTGCAGGTAACGGCCGGCCCAGGTGCGGACGTTTTCCTCGCGTTCTTCGGTGACACCCAGGTCCCAGTCCATCAACAGCCCCGGGTTTTTATCCAGGGCGGCGCGGTGCCGGTCGATGGCCTCGCGCACCGGGCGCGGGTGGGTGGTGACCAGGAAATTGGAGAAGTGCAGATAGTCCGGGTCCTGGTTGAACAGCGAGCGCAACTGTACCCATTTGTCCTTGGACAGCGGTGGCAGTGGATCGGCGCTGGCCGTGACGGGCAGGCTGGCAGCGAGCGGCAGGCCGGCGGCGAGGATCCCGGCCTGCTTCAGGAAGGTGCGACGCTCGTTCATGGCTGGACGGCCTTTTGGGTCGAGGCGAGGGCGGGGCGGGCGGCTTTCTGGACCTGGTCCCAGACCCGCAGGAAATTGCCGCCCCACAGTTTGGCGATGTCGGCTTCGGAGTAGCCGCGGGTCAGCAGTTCGGCGGTGACGTTGCGGATGTCGCCGACGTTCTCCCAGCCTTCCACACCGCCGCCTTCGTTGAAGTCCGAGCTGATGCCGACGTGGTCGATGCCGATCTTGCGCACGGTGTAGTCGATGGCATCGCCCAGGTCCTTGAGGCTGGCCTTGGGCTCTTCTTCGAGGATGCCGTAGAGCTGGCCGGCGTATTCGCCGAATTTCTGTTCCGGCCAGGCGGCGATGATCGGGTCGCCGGGCATCAGCGCCATCGCCAGGTTGGGCAGCGGCGGCAGGTCGAAGCGTTCGCGCAGGGCGTTGAGCTTGTCCTGGGTCTTTTGCGTCAGCGGCCGCAGGTATTGGGAGAAACCGACGACCTGCACCACGCCGCCGCTGGCCTTGATCAGTTGCATTTCCTTGTCGCTGAGGTTGCGTGGAATGTCGACCATCGCCCGTGGCGCCGAATGGGAGGCCACCAGCGGCGTGCGGCTCAGTTGCGCGACTTGTTCCAGGGCCTGGGTCGACATCTGCGACACGTCGATGATCACGCCTAGGTCGTTCAGGCGCGTCACCGCTTGCTTGCCGATGTCCGACAGGCCGCCGAGGGCGTCGGGCGAGTCGTTGAAGAACGGCAGCGGGCGCGAGGAGTCGGCCCAGTCGTTGTTGCCGATGTAGCTGAAGCCGAACATGCGCATGCCTCGCGCGGTCCACAGATCCAGCAGGCTCAGGTCGTGGCCGAGGGGATAGGCGTTGAGCATGCTGATGAAGATCGCGAACTTGCCTTCGCCGTGCAGGCGGCGGAAATCATCCGGGGTGTAGGCGATGGCGACCTGGTTGGGGAAGTCGCGGACCAGGCCGGTGATGATCTTGTAGCGCACTTCCTGCTGGTTGCGCGCTTCCTCGACGAAGCCGGCGGTGGGCTTGTGCGGCGCGTTGGGGCCGTTCCACAACTCCGGCCAGCCAAACACCGTCAGGGCCGCGCCGGACAACTGCCCGCGGTTGGCTTTCACCAGGTCGAACTGGCCGCTGCCGTCCTTGTCGGCTTCATTGCCCGCGGTGCCGAAATCCAGCGGTACGGTGATGTGGCTGTCGAAGGACAGCAGGCGTTCGTGCAGCTCCCTGGCTTCGTTCATGACTTTGACCGGGTAGCCGGGATTGTCCCGCCACCAGTGATCCCAAGCCGCGACGCCAGCACCGACGGCCAACGCCAGGGCCAGGGGCAGGCCGATGAAAAGAGCCTTTTTCGAACGAGGTGTTGTCATTGCCGATCTCAGTCAGGTTCGCCTTGGAAGGACAGGCACGGGGGCCTTTGCTATCTGGGGAGAACGAGTGATCGGCGGGGAAATTTAGGTGTTCTCGAGGCCGCCATCGCGAGCAAGCTTTGCTCCCACAGTGCAACTGCAATGGGCTCCACCTGTGGGAGCAAAGCTTGCTTGAAACCAACCCATTTCTTGCGAATGTATTCAGATCCCCTGTGGGAGCAAAGCTTGCTCGCGATGAGGCCCTCACATCTGCCTATAAATTTGTCAGCCCACCCATCGTTCTAGCTTGGATAAAGCCCGCTCCAGGGCTGGACACAGGTAAGGCAATGACGATTTCTCGACGATGGTTCATGGCAGGCCTGGCGCTGACCGGTGCCGCCGTGCCTGCGGTGTATTACGGGCATCGCGAACTGACCCGGCCGGACCCGACCATTACCCCCGGCGAGGCCTCGTTCGACGTGGCTGACGTAGAGGGCCAGCGCCGGGCCGATACGTTGCGGGGCATCTGGACGATCCGTTTCACCGGCCGCGACGCCGGTCTCGAAGGCTTGCCCCAGGACGGTCTGCAACTATTGCTCGATATCGGCCAAAGGGGCCGTGGCCTGGTGGGCTACCTCGACAGCGCCGAAGGCTTGCGCGCTACCGATGAGCCGCGTTATCGGGTGTTGGGCGACCTGGCCGGCACCGACCCGAAGCAACTGAGCTGGCGGCTGATGAGTGCTCGCCAGGACGCGCCGGACTACGAATTCATCATGACCCTGGACGAAGTCTGGGCCGGTTTCGGCAATGCCGGCAGCGCCACCCTCAGCGGTCGTGTGTTGCGCCTGGACCGTCCCATGGCACTGCCTGAACAGGACAATCATTTCATCGCCCTCAAGCAGCGTTTCCCCGAGGCCCGGGAGCGCACACCGCTGAGCCCGCCGTTGCTGGCCTGGCTGGTGTCGCCCGAGCATCGGCTGTTCCACCAGCTCTGGCACGCCACGCGGGACAAATGGCACACCCTGGACGAGGACAAACGCAATGCCCTGCGCGGCATCGGCTGGCAGCCCGGCCCGCGGGACCAGGAGCGTGATGCCCGCGGCCCGCGCAAGGATCGCAATGGCTCGGGCGTGGACTTCTTTTTCATGCACCGACACATGCTCGGCACGGCCCGTTCGTTCCAGCCGCTGCCATCGTGGCCGCGCTTTCCCTTGCCGCAACCGGAGCTGGAACGCGATCGCCTTGGGTTTGCCCGCTACCTCGATAACCACGATGGCACGGCCTTGCCGCCGACCTGGTTGGCCGATGGCGACGAGCAGTACGCCCAGTGGGTCAGCGACATCAAGACCGCCGAGACCTACCACAGCAATTTCCAGGTCTGGGAATCGCGCTACCGCGACCCGCGCTACCTGTCGAAATTGACCTTGGGCCAGTTCGGTTCGGAAGTGGAATTGGGCCTGCACGACTGGCTGCACATGCGCTGGGCCTCGGTGCCGCGTGACCCTTCCAACGGTCACCCGGTGCCGTTCGCCCGTGACCCGGACGACTTCGCCGCGCGCTGGTACGCCGCGGAAAACGACTTCCTCGGTGATCCGTTTTCCTCCCACGTGAGCCCGGTGTTCTGGGCGTTCCACGGCTGGATCGACGACCGCCTCGAAGACTGGTTCCGCGCCCACGAACGTTTCCACCCGGGCGAAGTGAGCCGGCTCGACGTCAACGGCGTGCCCTGGTACGCCCCGGGCCGCTGGGTCGAAATCGGCGACCCCTGGCTGGGCCCGGACACCCACGGTTGCAGCACCACGCCGGGGCTGCAGGTTGGACGTTCGGTGGAGATGGACCCGGAAACCATGAAACTGGCGCTGCGCATCACTTTCGGCAGCGATGACAAAAAGCTCTCCGAACTGTTCCGCCGCGTGCCGCAGCGGCCGTGGTATGCGCGCAATCTCAAGTCCAAGCCGGTGTAACCCTTCCTAGCTGGATGAACATCATTGTGGCGAGGGGATTTATTTGTGGGAGCAAGGCTTGCCCGCGATGACAGGCGATGCGGTCTCTGAGAGAACGAGGTGCCTGTAATCGCGGGCAAGCCTTGCTCCTACAGATTGCTCCGTCGCCACAGAGGCTGCGCAATCTACAAAGTTGTTTTCCGAGAGACCATGTCGGGTGGGCTCTCGGTTTTTTGTTTCAGGCAAAGACGAAATATTTGCGCACGGTCTCGACCACTTCCCAGGTGCCTTTCATGCCTGGCTCGACGACGAAGATGTCACCGGCCCGCAGATGGATCGGCGCCATGCCGTCCGGGGTGATGATGCAGTAGCCTTCCTGGAAATGGCAGTACTCCCACTTCACATAATCCACACGCCATTTGCCGGGTGTGCAGATCCAGGTGCCCATGATCTTGCTGCCGTCTTCGCTGGTGTAGGCGTTGAGGTTGACGGTGTGCGGGTCGCCTTCGAGTTTTTCCCATTTGCAGGCGTCGAGTACGGGCAGCGGATGGGTGTCGCGCAGGACGGTGATGGGTGCGGTCATGTGAGCTCCGAAAGGGGCAAAAGAGAACAGGCACCCTAACGCGCGGCATGAGCGGGTAGATGTCTGTGGTCGACACCGGGCTATCCAGAAGCGCGCATCAATCGGCCAGATGCCGAGCCAGGGCCATGGCGTAGGCCGGCAAACCGTCGAAGTTGCGGGCGCACAGCAGCAACGCCCGGTGTGCCCAAGCCTCTTGCAGTGGGACGCATTGATACGAAGGCTCGGGTGGGCGCCGGTCGATGGCAGCCTTCGGCACGATGGCAATGCCTGCACCATGGGCCACCATGCGAATCATCCCGTCGAAACCATCGGCGCGAATGCGCACTTGCATGCGTGAGCCGATGTGCAGGGCCTGCTCTTCCAGGTGGATCGCCAGGGCGCTGGAGGCGTTCAGGCCGACATAATCGTGGCTGAGGGTCTCGCTGAAACGTACGGCGCGACCGTCAGCCAGGGAGTGTCCGGTCGGTAGGATCAATACCAGCGGATCGTCGCGAAAAGGCCAGGTCTGAAGGCCATCGGTGTCCACTGCGTCGGAAACGATCCCGAGGTCTGCCGCGCCTTGGCGCAGCGCATGGGTGATCCGTGAGCTGGGCAATTCCTGCAGGTCAATGTCGAGGTTGGGATGGGCCTGGAGAAAGCCGGCCAGCAGCTCGGGCAGGTATTCGGTCATGGCGCTGGTGTTGCACAGCAGCCGCACCCGGCCTTTGACGCCTTTGGCGTATTCGGCCAGGTCCTGTCGCAGGCGTTCGGCCTGTTGCAGCAGGATCCGGGCGTGCTCGGCCAGGGCTTTGCCCGCGGGCGTAGGCGTTACGCCACGCCGCCCGCGTTCAAGCAGGTCGATGCCCAGGGACGCTTCCATGGCCCGCACTCGTGCGCTGGCCGCGGCCAGGGACAAATGGCTGCGAGCGGCGCCGGCGGTGATGTTGCCGGTGTCGAGGATGTTCAGGTAGAGGCGCAGGTCGGTGAGGTCGAAGTGCATGGAAGGGGTCCTCTCTCAAATTCTGCGGTGTTGGGTATGCCGTCTTCGCGAGCAAGCCCGCTCCCACAGTTTGAAATGCAATCCCCTGTGGGAGCGGGCTTGCTCGCGAAGGCGCCAGTAGCACCAAAAACATTGTTAGCCTCTTGCTAAAAGAGAGGCACCCTCAGTATATGGCAGATTTTCAAGCCAAGCCCCGGGGCGCACGATACCCCCATGAACACACTCATCGCTTTTTATCAAAACCTCGGCCTGGCCCTTTCCCTGCTGGTTATCGGCACCTTCCTGCTGGCCGGCACCATCAAGGGTGTGATTGGCCTCGGCTTGCCGACCATCTCCATGGGCTTGCTTGGACTGGCTATGGCCCCGGCGCAGGCTGCGGCGCTGCTCATCATCCCGGCGACCCTGACCAATCTCTGGCAATTGGCGTTTGGCGGTCATCTGCAAGCCCTGCTCCGGCGCCTGTGGCCGCTGCTGCTGGCGATTTTCATTGGCGCCGGGCTCGGTACGCTGTGGCTCGGCATGACGGGTGGGGCCTGGGTGGTGCGGGCCTTGGGCGGGGCGCTCGTGCTGTATGCGCTGAGCGGGCTGTTGCTGCCAACGTTGCGGGTCGGCGCCCGTGCCGAGCCGTGGATCGCTCCGCTCTGCGGGTTGCTCACCGGCCTCATCACTTCCGCCACTGGCGTATTCGTCATTCCGGCGGTGCCCTATCTGCAAGCGCTGGGCCTGAGCAAGGACGAACTGGTACAGGCCTTGGGTCTGTCATTCACCGTTTCTACCCTGGCCCTGGCCGCCGGCCTGTTGTGGCGCGGCGCACTGGGAGGGGGCGAATTGAGCGCTTCGTTGCTGGCGCTGGCACCGGCGCTGCTGGGGATGTGGCTGGGGCAATGGTTGCGCCAGCGGATCAGCGCCGTGTTGTTCAAGCGGGTGTTTTTTGTCGGCCTCGGCGTGCTCGGCGGCCATCTGCTGATCAGCGGCTAGCCGAGGACGGGCTGAGCATGTCGACGCGGCGGATGTCGAAGTCGCGCTCCAGATAATCCATGCGTTGCTCGAAGAACTGCTGCATGTGCGGCAGGTTCGAGTGCACCTCCAGGTGCGCCTGGGATGCCCAGATCTCATAGAAGATAAACAGCGTCGGATCCTGCTGGTCCCGCAGCATGTGATATTCGATGCAGCCGGGTTCGGCGCGGCTTGGTTCGACGTAGGCGCGGAACAGCGCTTCGAAGGCTTCGGCTTTTTCCGGACGGGTCTTGGCGTGCAGGATGAAACCTTGCAGTTCGCTCATCGAGGTGGCTCCTGAGATAAAAGAGGTCTCGAAGTCTAAGGCAACAATCGGTCGTTCATTCGTGCGTATAGGTCAAATCAGTTTTGCCGTTGGGCTGCTTATTCCCCATGAAGCTCATCGTTATTCTGCCGCCATCATTTTCAACCTTTCCATGCAGCGGCCCTTCGACGGCCATGCCGTGGAACCCGATGAGGCTCCCCATGAAAAAAGTCCTATTGCTCAACGGCGGCAAACAATTCGCTCACTCCGACGGTCGCTACAACGCCACCCTCCACGACACGGCGGTCAGTGTGTTGGACCGTGGCGGTTTTGATGTGCAAACCACCTTCATCGACGGCGGCTACGACATCAAGGAGGAAGTCGCCAAGTTCCTTTGGGCCGACGTGATCATTTACCAGATGCCAGGTTGGTGGATGGGCGCGCCCTGGACCGTGAAGAAATACATCGACGAAGTCTTCACCGAAGGCCACGGCAGCCTCTACGCCAGCGACGGTCGGACCCGTTCCGATGCCTCGCAGAAATACGGCAGCGGTGGCCTGATCCAGGGCAAGCAGTACATGTTGTCGCTGACCTGGAACGCCCCGCAGCAAGCCTTCGACGACCCGACCGACTTCTTCGAGGCCAAGGGCGTGGATGCGGTGTACTTCCCGTTCCACAAGGCCAACCAGTTCCTCGGCATGACCGGCCTGCCAACCTTCCTGTGCGTGGACGTGATGAAGCGCCCGAACATCGAAGGGGATGTGGCGCGGTATGAACAGCATTTGCGCGAGGCGTTCGGTCTGAAGGCGTGACCTGTCTTTTACCTCACATCCCGATACTATCCTGTGGCGGGTGGGTAAACCTGCGCTGTGGGAGCAAAGCTTGCTCGCGAAACAGACCCCTCGATCCCCGAAAGACCGCGGCGCCTTCATCGCGAGCAAGCTTTGCTCCCACATCGCGAGGATAAATCCCCTCGCCACAAGAGAGATCAGTCGACAGGGGGATACGTGAAAGCCAGATCCGACGAATTGCAGATTTTCATCTGCGTGATCGAGTGCGGATCCATCTCCGCCGCCGCCGAGCAGGTCGGGCAGACGCCGTCGGCGGTCAGCCGCACGTTGTCGCGGCTGGAGGCCAAGCTCGACACCACGCTGATCAACCGCACCACGCGGCGCATGGACCTGACCGAGGAGGGCAAGTATTTCTTCGAGCAGGCCAAAGGCATCCTCGACCAGATGGATGAGCTGGAGGAGCGCCTGTCATCCCGCCAGAAGAACCCTGCAGGCCGGTTGCGCATCAACGCGGCCTCGCCGTTCATGCTGCATGCCATCGTCCCGCACATCGAAGAGTTCCGCAGGCTCTACCCGGACATCCAGCTCGAACTCAACAGCAACGACCTGATCATCGACCTGCTGGAGCAAAGCACCGACATCGCCATCCGCATCGGCACCCTCACCGACTCGACGCTCCACGCCCGCGCCCTGGGTTGCAGCCCGTTGCACATCCTGGCCAGCCCCGCTTATCTGAAGCAGCACGGCACGCCGTCAAGCGTCGCCGAACTGGCAGGCCATGCGCTGCTGGGGTTTGCCCAGAACGAGGGCCTCAACCAGTGGCCGCTGCGCCACGTACACGGTGATCGTTGGCCGATCCAACCCGCCATCAGCGCGTCCAGCGGCGAGACCGTGCGCCACTTGGCGCTGCAGGGGCAGGGCATTGCCTGCCTGTCGGACTTCATGACCCGCGAAGACATCCGTGCCGGTCGGCTGAAGGTGCTGCTGGCCGACGCCAACAGCGGCTATCGCCAGCCGATCAACGCGGTGTATTACCGCAACTCGCAACTGGCCCTGCGCATCCAGTGCTTCCTGGACTTCATCCAGGGCAAGCTCGCCGGCTACGCCTCGCGGGAGTTCAAGGGCTGATAACCCCCTATCCCTGTGGGAGCGAGCTTGCTCGCTCCCACAGGGTGTGTGTTGGCATGTTGTCAGTCGTGCTGCACGCCGGCGCGCTTGAGCATTTGCTTGCAACGCTCGGACAGGTGGAACACACGCAGGTGCTTGCCGGCTTTGCTGTAGCGTTCGCGCAGGGTCTTGAGTGCGGCGACGGCCGAGTAGTCGACGAAGCGCAAGTGACGGCAATCGAGGGTCACCAGGGCCGGGTCGTTGGCCGGGTCGAACTGGTTGAGGAACGGTGTCGTCGAGGCGAAGAACAGCGTGCCGTGCAGGCGATAGAGTTTGCTGCCGTCGGCTTCCTGGTGCGTATCGGCGTACAGCTCCCGGGCCTGTTGCCAGGCGAAGTTGAGCGCCGCGATGACGATACCGCAGAGCACGGCCACCGCCAGGTCGGTGAACACCGTAATGATGGTCACCGCGATGATCGCCAACACATCACTCTTCGGCACCTTGTTGATCACCCGCAGCGAGGCCCAGGCGAAGGTCTGCTGCGCAACCACGAACATCACGCCCACCAACGCAGCCAGCGGGATGCGCTCGATCAGCGGCGACAGGAACAACACGAACAGCAACACCATCACCCCGGCCACCACGCCCGATAACCGTCCGCGCCCACCCGAGCTGAGGTTGATCACCGTCTGGCCGATCATGGCGCAGCCGCCCATGCCGCCGAACAGCCCGGAGGCGATGTTGGCTGCGCCCAGCGCCACGCATTCACGGTCCGGATAACCGCGGCTCTGGGTGATTTCGTCGGTCAGGTTCAGGGTCAGCAGGGTTTCCAGCAAACCGACCATTGCCATGATCACCGCGTAGGGCATGACGATCTGCAGGGTCTCCAGGTTCCAGGGAAGATCGGGCCAGGCGAAGGCGGGCAAGCCGCCGGCGATATGGGCCATGTCGCCCAGCGTTCGGGTGGGCAGGCCGAGCAGGTAGACCGCCAGGCCGATACCGAGGATCGCCACCAGGGCCGGCGGCACGCTGCGGGTCAGCCGCGGCAGCAGGTAGACGATGGCCATGGTCAGTGCTACCAGGCCGGCCATCAGATACAGCGGGCTGCCGCTGAGCCAGGTTTCACCCTGCTTGAAATGCTCCAGTTGGGCCAGCGCAATGACAATCGCCAGGCCGTTGACGAAGCCGAGCATCACCGGGTGCGGGACCATGCGCACCAGCTTGCCCAACCGCAACAGCCCGAAGGCCATCATGAACAGCCCGCCCAGCAGCACGGTGGCCAACAGGTATTGCACGCCGTGCTGCACCACCAGCGCGATGATGACCACGGCCATTGACCCCGCCGCCCCCGACACCATGCCTGGCCGGCCGCCGAACAGGGCGGTCAGCGTGCAGAGGATGAACGCGCCGTAGAGCCCCATCAGCGGGTTGAGGTGGGCCACCAGGGCGAAGGCGATGCATTCGGGGAGCAAGGCGAAAGAAGTGGTGAGGCCGGCGAGGGCGTCGGCGCGAAGACGTGCTGATTTCATGATTTACCTGACTGGGCGCCGGTGGAGAGTCGGCTGCCGGGGAGTGGTGCAAAAAACAGGGGCGGATGGTACGGAATTGAGTGCGGGGCGGCCAGCCGTCTGTGGCGAGGGGATTTATCCCCGCTGGGGCGCGCAGCGGCCCTATTGCTTTTGGGGCTGCTTCGCAGCCCAGCGGGGATAAATCCCCTCGCCACAGGGAGCGATGAAAGTCTTGCGCTGAATTTTCATCAACGCCGTGTCGCGATGTCCGTCAGCGACAAATTTTATCTGTGCGCGAAAATTACTTTCAGTGGGTTTGAAGATTCTCCGTCGAAATGATTTATGAGTTTCACAACACATCGACGTGACCCCATTCGAGGAGTAACGCATGGCCCCTGCTTTCGGTTATTGGCTCCTGGTCTACGCGGCCATCGCGATCATTGCGTTGATCGTTCTGATCGCCCGTTATCGGCTCAATCCGTTCATTGTGATTACCCTGGTGTCCATTGGCCTGGCGTTGCTGGCCGGGATGCCGCCCTCGGGTGTGGTGGGGGCGTACGAGGCGGGTGTCGGCAAGACGCTGGGGCACATTGCGCTGGTGGTGGCCTTGGGCACCATGCTCGGCAAGATGATGGCCGAGTCCGGCGGGGCCGAGCGCATGGCGCAGACGCTGATCGAGCGTTTCGGCGAGCGCAACGCCCACTGGGCGATGGTGTGCATTGCCTTCCTGGTCGGGCTGCCGTTGTTCTTCGAAGTCGGGTTTGTGCTGCTGGTGCCCATCGCCTTCACCATTGCCCGGCGTGTGGGCGTGTCGATCCTGATGGTGGGGCTGCCGATGGTCGCCGGGCTGTCGGTGGTGCATGCGCTGGTGCCGCCGCATCCGGCGGCGATGCTGGCGGTGCAGGCCTTCCAGGCTTCGGTGGGGCAGACCTTGCTGTACGCGATCCTGATCGGCATTCCCACCGCGATCATCGCCGGCCCGCTGTACGCCAAATTCATCGTGCCGCGCATCCAGCTACCGGCTGAAAACCCGTTGGAGCGACAATTCCTCGACCGTGAGCCGCGCGCGAATCTGCCGGGCTTCGGCGTGACCCTGGGGACCATTCTCCTGCCGGTGATCCTGATGCTGATCGGCGGTTGGGCCAACCTGATTTCCACGCCGGGCAGCGGTTTCAACCAGTTCCTGTTGTTCATCGGCAACTCGGTGATCGCCTTGCTGCTGGCGACCATCCTCAGCTTTTGGACCCTCGGCCTGGCCCAGGGCTTCAACCGTGAATCGATCCTCAAGTTCACCAACGAATGCCTGGCACCGACCGCCAGCATCACCTTGCTGGTGGGCGCCGGCGGCGGTTTGAACCGGATCTTGGTGGACGCCGGGGTCACGCAACAGATCGTCGGCCTGGCCCAGGAATTCCAGCTGTCACCGCTGGTCATGGGCTGGCTGTTCGCCGCACTGATGCGCGTCGCCACAGGGTCGGCCACCGTGGCAATGACCACCGCCTCGGGCATCGTCGCGCCCGTGGCGATTGGCCTGGGTTATCCACACCCCGAGTTGCTGGTGCTGGCGACCGGCGCCGGGTCGGTTATCTTTTCCCACGTCAACGACGGCGGCTTCTGGCTGATCAAGGAATACTTCAATATGACCGTCACCCAAACCTTCAAGACCTGGACCGTGCTCGAAACGCTGATCTCCGTGGTCGCGTTCGCCTTGACCCTCGGGCTTTCACGCTTGCTTTGAGCGCAACGCCACCCAACAGGAGCCGCCATGGACATCCTCTACCAGATCCGCTCCCGGCAGGATTCCTTCAGCGCCGGCGAAGGCCGAATCGCTCGGCTGATGCTCGACGACGTGGGCTTTGCCGCCTCCGCCAGCCTCGATGAACTGGCCCAACGGGCGGAAGTCAGCAGCGCTACGCTGTCGCGGTTCGCTCGCACGGTCGGGTGCCGCGACCTGCGGGACTTGCGCCTGCAACTGGCCCAGGCCAGCGGTGTCGGCAGCCGTTTCCTTGACCCGGCTGGCGCGCCTGAGCAATCGGCGTTTTATGGACAGATCGTCGGCGATATCGAAGCGACCCTGCGCCAGCATTTGTCGGCGTTCGAAGAGTCGCGGTTCGGCGATGCCGTGCGGATGATCGGCAAGGCGCGGATGATCCATGCGTTCGGCCTCGGGGGCTGGTCGGCGCTGTGCGGCGAGGAGTTGCAGGTGCGGCTGGTGCGTTTTGGCTACCCGATTGCCGCCTGTCGCGACCCGGTGATGATGCGCATCACCGCCACCTCGTTGAGCGACCAACATCTGGTCATTGCCTGTTCGCTGACCGGTATCACGCCGGAGCTGTTGAGTGCCGTTGAATTGGCCCGCAGCTATGGCGCGGCGATCCTGGCCATCACCCGTGCCGACTCGCCACTGGCCCAACTGGCCGACTGCGTGCTGCCCCTGCAAGGCGCTGAAACCTCGTTCATCTACAAACCCACGGCGGCGCGCTACGGCATGCTGCTGGCCATCGACGTGCTCGCCACCGAGCTGGCGCTGGCCCACCCTGAAGACAATCAAGAGCGCCTGCGGCGGGTCAAACTCGCCCTGGACGATTACCGCGGCGGCGACGATCACTTGCCGCTGGGAGACTGACATGCTGTACGACACGCTTATCCGCAATGCGCTGGTCATCGATGGCAGCGACGCGCCTGGCTACCGCGCCGACGTCGCCATTCGCTCCGGTCGCATCGAACGCATTGGCGACTTGCGCGATGCCCGGGCGGTTGAAGACATCGACGCCGCCGGCCGCGTGCTCGCGCCTGGCTTCATCGACGTGCACACCCACGACGACACGGTGGTCATTCGCCAACCGCAGATGCTGCCCAAGCTCAGCCAGGGCGTGACCACCGTCATCGTCGGCAACTGCGGCATCAGCGCTTCGCCGGTGAGCCTGCGGGGCGATCCACCGGATCCGATGAACCTGCTCGGCACGGCCCAGGCGTTCGCCTACCCGCGCTTTACGGATTATCGCGCAGCCGTAGAGGCCGCCACACCGGCGGTCAACGTGGCTGCGTTGGTCGGGCACACGGCGTTGCGCAGCAATCACATGGACGATTTGTTGCGCACCGCCTCGGTGGGAGAAATCGCCGCCATGCGTCGGCAATTGCGCGAAAGCCTGGAGGCCGGTGCCCTGGGGTTGTCCACCGGCCTGGCCTACGCCAACGCGTTTTCGGCGTCCACCGACGAAGTCATGCAACTGAGCGAAGAGTTGGCCGCGTTCGGTGCGGTCTACACCACCCACCTGCGCAGCGAATTCGAACCGGTGCTCGAAGCCATGGACGAGGCCTTCCAGATTGGCCGACACGCCCAAAGCCCGGTGATCATTTCCCACCTCAAATGCGCGGGCGCCGGTAATTGGGGGCGAAGCCCGCAGGTGCTCGCGGCGTTGGAGAACGCGGCGCAGACCCACCCGGTCGGCTGTGATTGCTATCCCTATGCGGCCAGCTCTTCGACCCTGGATCTCAAGCAAGTGACTGATGCCCATCGCATCACCATCACCTGGTCGACACCGCATCCGCACATGGGCGGTCGCGACCTGACCGACATCGCCAACGATTGGGACGTGTCGCTGCTGGAGGCGGCCCGGCGCCTGCAACCGGCCGGCGCGGTGTACTACGGCATGGATGAGGGCGACGTACGACGGATCCTCGCCCATCCGTTGTCCATGGTCGGCTCCGACGGTTTGCCCGAAGACCCGTTTCCCCATCCGCGCTTGTGGGGGGCTTTCCCACGGGTACTGGGACATTTCAGTCGTGACGTCGGGCTTTTTCCGTTGCACACCGCCGTGCACAAAATGACCGGCCTTTCGGCGGCGCGCTTCGGCCTCAAGCAACGGGGCGAAATTCGTGAAGGCCATTGGGCGGACCTGGTGTTGTTCAATCCCCAAACCATTCGCGACGTGGCCGATTTCAACGAACCTCAACGAGCTGCTGACGGTATCGATGGCGTGTGGGTCAATGGTGTCTTGAGCTATCGCGAAGGACAGGCAAACGGGCGACGGGAAGGTCGATTCCTGGCGCGCGAGGGCGATCTGCGCCAGGGATTTGGTCTATCGAATGACGTGTAAGTGGCTGATATTGTGTTAATTGGCGTCACAACAACGGCACTGCGACACTAAAGAACCCCGGTTCAAGGCCGAAGCAATGGGGTCAACCCATCTAAACTGGGTCTTTTCAGCCAGGGAGCAACCCATGAGCTTCGGTAAAACCACCCCAATCCTACGGATCTTCGATGAAGCCAAGGCGTTGGCGTTCTATGTCGACTTCCTGGGCTTTACCGTCGATTGGCAACATCGCTTCGGTGACGACTTCCCGCTGTACCTGCAAGTCTCCCGCGGCGACTGCGTGCTGCACCTGTCCGAACACCATGGCGACTGCACGCCGGGCTCGGCGTTGCGGATCGAGACCGATGAGCTGGAAGCCTTCCAGCAGCAATTACTGGCCAAGCAATACCGCTACGCCCACCCCCAGATCCAGGCCATGCCCTGGGGAAGCCAGGACATGGCGATCAGTGATCCATTTGGGAATCGGTTGGTGTTTACCAATGCGATTAGCGTGTGAACCGTTTAGCGACTCCCGGATCCTGCCGACGCAAGGTGTGTTAGCCTCAATCAATGATTTCATTGATTGCAGGAGGCATCATGGCCAGCATCACCATTCGAAACCTTGACGACCAGATCAAAGAACAACTGCGGATAGCCGCGGCCCATAATGGGCATTCGATGGAAGAAGAGGCCCGGTTGATCTTGGGAAAGGCATTGGCCTCTGTCAGTCAAGCAGGAGGTCTTGGCAGCCGGATCCGCAGCAGATTCAGCGCAAGCGGTGGGGTTGAGCTCGATTTGCCTTCGCGACAGGAGAAGGCAAAGGCGGTGGATCTTTCCGAATGATCGTGCTCGATACCAATGTCCTGTCAGAGTTCATGCGGTCTGAGCCTGACGCTAGAGTGTTGGCTTGGGTCGACGTGCTGCCAGCGATGGATCTTGCGATCACTGCGGTGACCGTGGCGGAAATCCTCCATGGCATTGCCCGACTCCCATCCGGTAAGCGCAAACAGAAACTTGAATCCCATGCGATGGCGATGTTCGAAGAAGACTTCGTTGGGCGAATATTTCCGTTTGACGCTCATGCCGCCGTTGAATACGCGACGCTGGTGGCGAACTGCGAGGCAAGGGGACGGGCGGTGTCGATGGCCGATGCGCAGATCGCCGCTATTTGCCGAGTTCGCGGCACTTCGATTGCGACTCGAAATGTTCGGGATTTTGAGTTTTCTGGGGTCGAGGTGATCGATCCCTGGCAGGCCAATTAGGTTTGATCTGATCGTTCACGCAGGCCATGCCCTGGGGTAGCCAGGACATGGCGGTGGTCGATCCGTTTGGCAATCGGTTGGTCTTTACCCGCGCTGAGCTTTACTGACGATACTCATTGATCGACGCTACGTGGAGATTATATAAACGTGGCGTCCTCAGTTGGCGGCCTGTTGGGATACTAACGTTTGGTGGAATGATTGCGCTGCAGTTGAAACAGGCGATAAATGGTTCCGGTTGCGTCACGTTCTGTAATTTTTCGGTGAACAGCGTCGTATCCGCAAGTACTCTTTCACGCTTTCCCGGATAGAGCGCAATAATGGTGTTAAGCGCTCCAACTTCTCCATGAGCCCCTGGTCCTCCGGTTAGTATTGGAATGATTCCATTGGAAGCCTCGATATGGCTCTCGATAAATTCTCGGGTTGGCTGTTGAAGTTCGTACAGGTCGTCAATTGTTCTGCTTAGCGTTGGGTCGAGCCTCAGCGCATCGGTATCTACTTTAAACTGATAGTGCGG
The DNA here is from genome assembly GCF_000416195.1 of Pseudomonas sp. CFII68. Classification (NCBI taxonomy): domain Bacteria; kingdom Pseudomonadati; phylum Pseudomonadota; class Gammaproteobacteria; order Pseudomonadales; family Pseudomonadaceae; genus Pseudomonas; species Pseudomonas sp. CFII68. The sequence goes on along the minus strand of NZ_ATLN01000123.1, from coordinate 214,622 downwards.
GTCTTTTTTCCTGTCTCGGTAATTCTCGGCCAAGTTTTCCATGTAATCAGCCGTATTACTGATTTTGTAGCTTCCGAAATTCAGGTAGAAATCCTCGCTGGTAGCGGAGCCATCATAATACGGGTCTACCCCGCGATATCCCGTTGCGCCGGATTTTGGCTTGGGAAGATTGTAATGCTCCATGATGGCCATATCGTTGTCGCCCGCGTGATCTTTAATAACGCCATAGGCGTGAACAACAATAACGTTGTTGCGTTTTGTCTTGCTAAAGCCGGGGCTGGCATCGGGGTCTTCTTCAGGGCCTTGTTTGCCCTTCTTCGCTGGAGATGGTGGCGTCAGCATTTTTTTCGAGCGTTCCTCCCCATCCTGTTTCGTCCATTCGACAGGGTCGATTTCCTTCCCCTGAGCATCGGTGAGTACCAACCCTTGGTGATCGACATACCTCATCGGGTTGTTCCCGACCATGCAATACAAGTTCAACCCATCAACCGCCCCCGCCGGGTCGGGACTGATCCAGCGTTGCAACCACGGTGCGTAATACCGATGTCCGTAGTAATACAACCCGCTGGCATCGCGTTCTTTGCCGGAGTAGCGAATGGTCCGGTAGTCGGCTTCCACGGCCGAACGGGATGCCACCCACGCGGTTCCTCCGTAGGGCAGGTAACTTTCCTGGCTGATCAGGTCGGCCTGATCGTCGAGCTCCAGTGAGCTGGAGCCCAAATGGTCATCGAGGCTGTAGCGCAGTTGGTTGGTCGCGATCTTGGAGGGTCGACCTTTGGTCCAATGCAGATAACGCACGCTGCAGCGTCCGGCTTGCAGGGTGATGACCTCCAGGTGCTCGTTATGACGGGTGCGGATTTCGAGGCCTGGCAAGTAGCGGACTTCGCCAGTGAGGGTCATCGCCGCGGTATGGGTCGTCTTGACCTTGCGCACGCGTTGACCGCTGCTGTCGTAGCTATAGCGTTCAATGTCGTCGGAACTGCCTTCACGCTTGACCTGCACCACACTGTCGAGCTGGTTGCGGCTATTCCATTCCAGTGCCTGGCCCGGGCATAGGGCCTGAAGGTTGCCGTTGGCATCGAAGCTCATTGTTATTCTGGTCGTGGTGTCGTCGCCCTGGCTCCAAGACACGAGGCGATTGCTGGCTGCGGCGACATTCAAGGTGCGGGTGTAGTTATTCCCTTCGCGTACATGACGCAGTTCGGTCAGGTTGCCGCCGTCGTCGTACGTGTATTGCTCGGTAAAGTTGAATAGTTGCGTGGGGTCGAATGAAATCGTACCGGCGGTGGGAAGGCCGGGGGGCGCCGCCAGCCCGGCGGCCTCACGCCCCGTGGCGCTGGTCAACTGGTAGAGGCTGTCGTAGGTGAAGGTGCTGACGGGTTTAACCCGTTGATTGCTGTTGAATCGCTCAGGTTGGACGTTGTCGCTAAGTTGAGTCACGTTCCCCACGGCGTCGTAGGTGTAGTGGAGGTCTTGCAAGGTTTTGCCAGGCGCCGATGCGCTGAGCGAGGTCAGCCGCCCGCTGGCCGGATCGAACACCGCGCGACTCGTCACGCCATTGCCGGCGGTTTGCGACTCGACCTGGCCGAATGCGTTGTAGACGAGGTCTTTGACGATGGTTTTTTTTGCCTCGGTGCCTTTGATTTTCAGGCTCACGGATTTGAGTTGGCCCGCGACATCGAAGGCGTGGTGCTGTTCGTGTCGGGCGGCGTCGGTCTGCTGGATAATTTGCCCTAGAGCGTCGTAGGACCAACTCGTTTTGTAGCCTTCTCCCTCTTCAAACAGACCATTGCGATCTTTCACGTCGGTTGGCCAGTCAGGTTGTGCCGTCTCGCTCAGAAAGTGCCTTGTCTGGCTGCGCGGTTTACCGCATAACGCATATTCGTCAACGATCAGCGTGCCCGCGCTGTCATCGTGGCGGATGAGCGCGCCGCAACGATTGAGCCTCGTCGATTCCTGCGAACTGTCGCCGTAGCCCAGGCACTCTACTTTGCGCAGTGCTTGGCCTGCGGCTTGTTCCTCGACGGTGGTCAGTCTCAGTTGGTTGTCGTAGGTCGATTGCCAGTGATTTCCTCGTTGATCCCAACTGTGCAGGATCTGTCCGGCGTCGCCAGGCAGGTTCAGGCGCCATCCGGCATCGACGCTTTTTACTCGCAATGGTTTGCCGGACAGGCTGTAGACGCTCGCAAGATTGGCGTCAGTTGCGTTGGCGAACCGAGGGTCGCGCTGGGCGATCAACCGTCCGGCGACGTTGTGCTCTTGCCGGTTGGCGCGCGTCTGGGCTTTTTCGCCTTCCTTGCCTCGGCAGTAAGCCACCTGGCGCACCGGCAGGCCGCGGCCGTCGACGACGTTGAGGGTGGGAGTCTTGTGATGAAGGCGCGCGCTCATGCCTCACCTCCCGCTGTCGTGGCATGTTCGGCCATGACTTCTTCCAGCGTATCGTTTTCGTCCTCCTCCACGGTGTACCAAGGATGACGGGTCTGCCGACGCATCCAGGAAAGTCCATTCTGTTTGGCGAGAAGGGCGTGGGTGGGACGGCCCAAGGCATCGTAAAACTGCTGGTCGCAATGGCCGAACCGCCGAAAGGATTTATCGTTGATGTAGCGGTGTTGATCGGCAAAATAGGGGCGGTAGATCCGGATCGCCAATCCCTTGCTGTTGTATTCCACCCGTTCGCTGACACGCCAGCGCGTTGCGGTGATCTGTTCCTGCGGCTTGTCGCCCTCGAGTGTCAGTTCACCCTTGGCATCCACGATGTAAGCCCTGCCTGATTCGACCTGCTGCTTACTTTGCAACTGGCGACCAAAGCCATCGAAGCACGTCATGGCGATACGGATTTGTTTCTGCTCGTCATCGGGGTAACGATCGGCGACCAGTGTGGCGATGTGTATCGGCTCACGTTTAGACGTACGAATTTCGCGTTTCAGTTTTCTATCGTCGGCAGGAACTACCTCGAGTTTCGACAGCCGGGCGCGAGCCGAAGCGCGAATAGGCCCGGTTGGCAGTACGTCACCGTTGCTCACACAGCGCTCTAGCCAGTCGGTGTCCTGCAAGGCCGCCGCCGATACGTTTCCCATCCAACTGAATGGCGCGTAATAGGTCGCGGTGGCGGCGTCCTGCAAAGCATCCTTGCCCTGTGCGATCGCTTCTGCCGGACTTTTAGGCGATGGGTTGAACGCTGCGATCGGTTTGAAACCGACAGGGTTGTTGTTCTCGTCGCCGTAAAAGGTGCTGGCCAGTACCTGGCCGAAGGCATCGGCAAGACCTTCCTGCACGTTACCGTTGGGGTCTTTGACCCATTGGGGCAGGAAGCTACGGTAATCGTATTGCGCCTTGGTCATAGCGCCATCGGGCAGTTCGAACCCGGTAACGAAGCACGTGTATGGGTCGTAGCTGATCTTGGTCACGCCTTGGCTGTCGCTCGGCTGCACGGTCTTGGTTTTGTAGAAACCTTCCAAACCGGCGTAGGTCGCGAAGCCACTCTTGACTGACCAGAGCTTGCCGGCTGGCGTGCCTGTGGCCAGGAACTCAGCCATGGAGTGATAGCCAAGCTCCGTGAGCATGTTGTCGTCGGGTTGAGAGGCCGATGGCAATAGATGGAAGGCTTGCAGGGCGGTTTCGTCCAGCTCGGCGGTTTCCAGATGGTCGACCAGGGCTTCGAAGCTGGCGTTGCCGTCCGGCAGCGTTTCGTTGGCAGAAGCTTTTTTGTAGCGTGTTATAGAAAGGTCGGTGAGAACGGCTTGGGTCGCCCAACTGGGTTTTCCGACGCGTTCGGTGAGCTTTTCATAATTAATACCCTCCGGTGCCAGCCCTCCGTCTTCAGGCGCCTTGGGTCGTTTCAACGCGTTGGTCCGTTGGCGATAAGGTAAACCCAGGCGCCATTCTTGAGGCGTTTGCAGGTTGATGAATTCGGCGCGAGTTTGCGTCAGGTAGTAGAACTGTTGCGCTGGGTCATGAGCATCCCGCCACCATTGTTGTGGGTCTGGATCGCTGAACGGTGCGGTATCTTCTGGCGTTTTGCGTCGGGCGTAATGGATGATCACGCTGTGGATCACGGCACCGTACCGATCATGCTGCAAGTTGATCGTGTGCTGGCACCGGGGGTCGTCGTCCTGGCCTTCGTATTGGTAGCTGATGGATTCCAGCGGCAGCGGCAACAGGGCGGCATAGCGCCGCGGGCCCTGGGGCGCCTGTTGTAGACGGATCCGATAACGGTGTTCCTGGACTGAATACAGCGTCTTGTCGTTGCCCCCTGCGTACGTCTCGCTGCGCAGTAAATGACCGCTCAGGACGCGGCACATTTCAAGCCTGGTCGCTTCGTCTGTCGCCCCAATCAGCTCGTCCTCGCTATTGTCATCTTTGTATCGGCACAGCAAGGCTTTACCCAACGCCTTGGCTTGCGAATCGGTGCCGTGATAGTCGCTTCGGTCCATGTCCACTGCCTGGCCGGTATGAAACCAGGTTTTTTTCAAACAAGGCTCTGTGAAGCCTGGCGAATCGGCATCGTTGGTATAGGTTTCATTGTCGGTTTGTATCAGCAAACCGAAGCCACGGAATTCCCGTTCGACGCCGTCGTAATAACCTTGGCGATAGGAAAAACACTGGGTCAGGCGATTACCGGTGATCTCATCCCGCTGGACCTGGCGCGACACCAGGTGCAGGGGCAACGGTACGTGGCAGGCAAGGGACTCCTTGGTTATGACCCTTGCCGCTTTCTCGTCCAGCCATTCCTGGGCCGAGCTGCGATAAGCAATGCGGCTGGCGGCGCCCATGTTGTTGTTGGTGCCGGTGAGCAGATACGGCTTTTCCTCGACAAAGTCGTAGCGCCAATGTTGCGCCGGGGTTAGATGCGGCACGCTCAACACCAGGCTGGAGCAACCCAGCCCTAGCAGGTCGACGATGCTCACCTGGCATAAGTTGTCGTAGCGCAGGCCAGTTGGCCAGAGCAGCGTAATCGCGGGAGCGAAGCCATTGCCGCAGCGGTTCATGAAGATCAGCGCTCGATCCGCTTGCAGATAGATCAGGTCGGTGGCACCGGAACCATCCAGGTCTGCGAGACGGATGCGCGAGGCATCGAAGGTGGGGTAGGCGAGGCCCGGAAAATCCATCACGATGCCTTTGCCGAATCGCCCGTGGCCAAGGTTTGGCCAGCACTTCACTTCGTCGTGGCGAATGCGCACCAGATGCTGCTGGCCGCTACCGAGCAGATCGCTGAAAGCCACCAGTTCGCAAGGCGACCCGTTGAATACCGGCAAGGCATCGTCATCGTCGTGGCGAGGAACTTCTCGGGCGGCAGCGAACCCCCGCTCGCGCTGATTGGCATACAAGCGAACGCTGCGGGGACCGATCAGGGCAAGGTCGCTGAGGCCTTCGCCCATCAAGTCGGCCAGATGCCCTTTTGAGTTGAAGAACTCTGCCGGAAACGCCTGGAATGTCGCGAAGTCCGACCATTTCCTATCAGCGCCCAGGGAAAAAAAGCCGCTAAGCCCCGGTTGGGCGATGATCCAGTCCAGTCGACCGTCACCTGTGAGATCACTGAGCGTTTGGTGCAGTGTCTTCGCGGTGTCGGCGACGGGAATCTCAGGCAGCGCTTTCCCCTGGTCGTAAGCCACTTCATCCGTCTTGGCTTCAGCGCGCATGGGCTCACGGTAACGCCAGCCTGCATCGCTTCGATGGAGCAGGCCGGGCAAACCTTCGCCGTACAAATCCACCCATTGGAAACCTTGTTCGTCGCTGAACCCTGCCATGTTCTCAACGTGTTTCCAGGCGGGCTTATCGAACAGGCCTTTGAATCCGCTGTAGTAAAACTCCATGGGGGGACGGCTTTGGGGAACTGTTCCGTCGCCGAACGCTTGGTCATGCGCTGCGCTCAAGAAGTTATAGCCCAGGAGCGTCTGGCGGTAATCAAGCAGCAGACGTCGCACGAGAACAGGATCGGCGCCCAGCGCTTCGGGAAAGCGATGGAACATCAACACCTGGCGACATAGGCGATCGGTACGCAGTTCGAAACCGTAGGCAAAGGTGGAAAACCCATCGCTACGTTTTTGCGGTTGCAGTGCTTCATAGCGTGGTTTTTTCTCGTATTCGGTGCTTCGCTCACCGTAGTCGAACAGCAACTCGAAGTGCCATTGGCCCTGTGTGGGCGGATCTGTTTTCCAAGCGTAAAGGCGGGTGTCGGCCTTCACATTGCCGTAACGCACATGGCTCAAATAGCGTTGGGCTCCGCCATTTCCCGCGTACACATATTGAATGTGCTCACCATGTGCATTCAGGCTTTCCTCCAGCAGCCACTCACCTACGCGGCTTGCGTCCTGGGGATCGGTTCGTCGCGACTCGGGATTTTTCCCGTAGACATGCAGGCTGCCATCGGCCCCGTGCACGAGCCAGAAACCCGGTGTATCTCCATCCGACGACCAATGTTCAATCCGGTCGAAGCTGCTTTCGATTCTTGGCAGGTGACGCGTCACCGTGTAGGTCGTGCCCAGGTCCAGGCCGTTGTAGCGATTGACTCGGGTTGGACGAGTGCCGTGTTCGGGCAACCAGACCACGCCGCTGGGGCCGACGATTTCATCGTCGTCGTTATAGGCGGGCACGCCCTTGCTGGTGCGTCGCGCCACACAAGGCAACGACAGCCCCCAGCCGATACCGAACACGCCGTTGCCGGCTGAGCTGCTGTAGCTCAGGGACAAGGCCGGAGCAAAGCCGCGTCCGGGGGAAATCGGCAATGCAACTTCATAGGAAGCTGTGCCGTGGGCGCCGACGTTTCCCCACCCCTTACCAATGCTCTGGATGGCACCGCCGCCTTTGGGCAGGGCCGGCGCGGTAACCGGCAATGCGGGTTGCTCGTTCATTGCGCACCCCCGACCCTGGCGGTATAGCTCACGTGTACGATGATGTCGGTCAGCGACTCGAGCATGTCCCTTTGTGCCTCGGGGTTCGGGAATGTCAGTTGCCATTTGGAAACCGCACCGGTGTATTCAAATGGCAGGTAGCGCTCATCGTTGAAGGTCAGGGTGAACAGACCGTTGTCGTCGACGCCGGTGGACAGGGCGATCTGTTGGTTGGCGCGCAGGTTCTCCATGACCCGCCCCTTGGCATCGGCGGACATGTACACCTTGCTAGAGGTCTGGGTCAGCGTGGCCCGGATGTTTTCGTAAGGACCAACAATGGCCGGCAAGGAAACGCTGATGGTTTTGATCCGCCGCAAGTAGTGCTTCTGACCCTTGTAATCATTCTCGAACAGGTCGTGGGGCAGCTCGAAGTCGCATTGACCTTTCTTCAGTGCGGCATGCATGTCCAGCCATGGCTCGTTGATCGTCGAGGTTGCGGTCTGGTCCTTCAATTGACGCAATGAAATCGTCTTGCGGATCTCCAGTTCTCGCTCGCTACGGCGTAGATATCCGGCCTGCATGTTCAACAGGCTGAGTTTCAATTGCTCGCCTGCTCCGAGCCCTCGATAAGTGGTATTCCATACGCCTGGCTGAATGAATCGCGTGTCGCAATCGCCAATTTCGTATTGCCAACAGTGCTCGGCGGCCAAACACAGGGAGAGCGTAGTGTCGTAGGCCTGGCGATAGAGTGCGGCAAACTGGCTGTTCAGCCATTGGTACAGCTGTGCTTTGGTAAAGCGCTTGCTGAGAAAGTCGTAATAGGTCTTGGTTTGGCTCAGGGTTGATTCGGCCAGGCGCAGTTGCAGGCGAGTGGCGGTTTCCTGCTCGGTGGATTGCGCCAGTTGTGCGTCAATCTGGGTCAGCTCGAGCTGTGATTGATCATAGGCGTGTTGCCAATCTTCCCGGCGGCGATCGAATATGGCCTGACGGTCGAGGTCGGCCGCTATCGTGCGGGTTATGATCGCGCTGCTATGGGCGGCCGCAGAGGCCGCGAGCGCCGGCCCCTCCCAACGGCTGCCGCCAAAGCTGAAGCCCGCGACGTTTGGAACCAGCATCAGCCCAGCAGCTGCGACTTGGAAGGCCATTGCAGCGGCCTCCATCGTGCCGCTGGATACGTTGAACCAACTGACGCTTATTTCCTTGTTGCTTAGGCCATCGTCCAACAGTTTTTTGTAATGGGTTGAGCGGTTTTGCGCAATGGCTTGGCTTGCGAGCAGCGCCTGGCGGTTCTGACGATCGATATTCAAGGCCTGGCGTTGCAGGTCGACCGAGATCTTCGCCAGGTTCCAGGCTTGCTGCTGCTGTAGCTCTTGTAACTGTGCCTGCTCCTTGCGCTCGACCAGCGACAGCAGCGTGGCGCCAAATTGGCTGAGGCTTTCCACTGCGCTCAAGGCCTGGCTGTGCATGACCGAGAACCGATAGTGCGGGACAGATGTGGTTGGCAATCCTTGAACCGTATTGCTCGAAGTATTCAATACAGCGGGGCTGAGCAATACGCGAGGGTCCAGCGGCACGGCAAATACCGGCAGATGCAGCGGCTTGCCGGCGATGTCGAGGTTGTGCCGCAAGTTGTACAGGCGGCTTTCAGCAATGTCCCAGCACTGGAGCAACTGCGGGTTGAACGGCAGGCGCAAGTGCGGGCTGTCGATGGCTGGCCAGGACGCGTGCAGACTGCCCCCGCGAGCGGGCAATGAGGGCTGGGAGCGGGCGAGTGATCGTTCAAATGTGCGTAAGTCGTCACTGGTCGTTTCGCCCAACGTTTTCAGGTTGATGTTTACCCAGTGATCGACTGATTGAACGGTCGGGCGTGGCCCCAACAGATCCAGTACCCGCACGTACCACAGCTTTGCCTCGCTGAGGCCGTCGGGGGTCAGCTCGCGGTAGGCGGCGTCACCTCGATTGATCAGGATGTCGAGGTACAGGAAGTACAGCGCCTTGCGAAAGTGCGCCGGATGACTGAGCGCGATCTGATGAGGGTCGTGGGGCGCCTGGTCGGCATACGAAGGCGTGCTGCTATCGAGTAGGGGAAGGGCCCTCCAGCAGTTTTCTTTGCCGCGACCTGGATCGAAGAGGCGGCGCAACCAGCGTTCGGCTTCTTCATAACGTTGTTCGGCGTTCAAGCGATGGGCGACCAACCAAGGCAAGTAGAGGAACAGCTCGGTGAAGTAACGGCCGTAGGGACCATGGAAATCCATATTGTTGTTGGGGGCGTCGGGTATGACGGGCTCAGACAAGTGTTGTGTCGTCCAGTCGAACAGCTCATCCAGACCGTTCTCTGTACGGCGGATCAGTTCTGCGGCGAACGTGGTGTTCAACCTGATCGGCTGGCTCGGTCTGCCACGAAAAGCGGATAGGGAAAAATCCAAGTACTGGACCGTTCCTTGGCCGCCTAGCGACTTTTCAGTGATTTGGGGGACGCTCTCCAGAGGAAGGAAGTACAGGGTCGCAGGCAGAAAGGCGTTGATCTCGTTGTTTTCATGGGTAATCGGAAGGCGCCTGAGAGCGGCATTGGTTTGAATACGTCTATCGTTAGCGTCCAGGAGTTTTTTTCGGAGCATTTCGTTGAGCTGCTTTAGATCTAATTCCGTTTTTTGGGGGGGCGGGTCCGACAAGTAAGGCTGGACGCTAAGGTCCTTATTGATGCAAGCGGTTCGAAGGAAAATACAATTGTCGCCGGACGCAGGCTGCTTATCGGCCTTGGCCCCCAAGGATAGAAAAAGCAGGTCCTGCCAGACAGTAATATGATGCTCTGCGACGGTGCACAGTAATGGTTTGATAGCGTTAATGTTCTTGCCGGCAAACGCCTTGTCCTCGCAATAACCCTGCAGGCCAATTCGCGGTGCGCTCCAGTTTCCATTCTGTTTTTTGAAACAGAAGCTCAAGCGCAATAGTGGATGGCTCGTACCTGCTTGCTCGGCGGAGGCATGTGCGGAATCAGTGCTAGAGGCCGTCGGATCTTGGTGTATGCATTCTGCCCATACGATAAACAGACGGTTGTTGAAGCGCACGGGCCGGATCGAATGTTCAACTGCGGTTTCGGGAATAGGCACATCGGCTTTTTCCCAATCCGACCAGGCGAACGGAGCCGGCCCGTCGAGTTTGGACGCGGTAGCGGGTGGTAGAGGGGGCGTGTCGGCGACCGGACGTTGCCCCATGTCCAACGAGCGCCAGAAGTAGGTGTTTTCGGTGCGTGACTTGGCAATGAAATAGTAGGTGCTGTTGGCGAAGTCCTCGCCATCGATGTAGCCGTTGAGAATATTCAGGTTGGCCATTTCTTCGAATCGGGTCAGGTAGGCCATGACCGCCGATTGAACGGCGTCGGCCTGGATCCGGTTCTGGTTGAGGGCGTTTTCCAACTGCTGGAAATTGTCGCTCTTGTTGTTCCTCAGGATGGGGTCCAGATAACTTGCGGGAAAATAAAGCAGCTTTTGATGAGCCGCCCAGATAGCGTATTGATGCATCTCGTTGCGCCACGTTTGCAGGTGCTCCGGCGTGATGCTTGCCCGATCGTAGCCGGGCTCCATATTCATCAGGATACGGTTGATGTATTGCTGAAGACTGGCAATGGCGCACGCCACAGGCGTGGTGGGCACATCCTGGCTGACCAGCACGTCCAGCAGCCAATATTCGTAGAGGTCCTGGGCCGTCTTGAGCCGAGCCGTCCCGGTCAGGCCATTGTCGGGCACGACTTTGTCCAGGTAGAACGCCAACTGCGCATCGCGCAGGCTTTCATCCAGCTGCTTCTTCATGGCAACGGTCATATTCAATCCTTGAATAAAAAAATGTTCACCTCAATGGCACGCAGCGATCAGCCCTTCACCGACGATTTTCCAGTCCTGCGTCAGGCTGTCGTTATTGAGTGTGGCGGCCATGAGCAGTTGGCTTGCCGACAGGCCCGTGCTCAAGCAACACGCCTGGCAACGCATGACCCAATCCACGGCTTGCATCGTGGTGGCGCGTTTGGGCGTCAGCAGCGCTGTCAGGCAGCTCACTTGCTCGGTGCTCCAGCCCAGCAGGTGGGCCAGCAGGCCGTTGACTGCCCCTGCTGAATGTTGCGGTAGGTCTTGGTTGGCGAGCTGCAAGTAATGCAACAGGTTTTCTTCTGACTGCGCCTGATGGCGCGCGCAATGATTGAACCGTTCGAGCAAATACAGCGTTTGAGGTGTAAGCGTCCCTGAACTGTTCGAGGCTAACCACGTGGGATGGTCCATTAACACCTGTAGCGTGCTGCTGCCCAGATGCAATTTCTGGCAGGCTTGCGCGGTACGAAGCACGTGTGCCAGCAATGGCGGAGTTTTGCCGACAGTGGCGATGATGGCCTCGACCATGTCTGTGGCATTCGTGCCGGCCATTTTCATCACGCTGCTACACGATTCGGCGGACACGTCAGCCGTATCGTGCAGCAGTGCTTCTACCAGGCGTTGATAGTCGCTGCTGGACTGGGCGTGCTCTCGCAGTACGGCTAATCGCTCTTCCAGTTTCTGATTCAACGGCAAATCGGGCCCGACAGTCTCGAACAGGCGACACCACTGCAGCACATCGAGATGGTTTTGCTTGAGCCAGTCCGCCGCCCAATCCATCGCCATCAATACGTCGAGAATGTCGGGGTGCGTGGTGTCCAGTGCTCCCGTCACCAATGCCCGGCAGAACGTATCCCCACCCAGTAGCCGAGCCAGTTCCGTGCACTCAAGAGGCGACAGGCCAAACATCCGTGCGATACGGGCCTGGCGGTAGAGCGAAGAGATCGTCGGCAAATCGTTTTTCAGCGGCAGGTACTTTTTAGTCTGTTTCACAAGCAGCAACAGCGCGTCTTCTATGAGAGCAAGCCCCAGACCCGCACCGAGATAGCTGAGTGTTTTGAGGTCTGTGGTATCGAGGTCCGTCGCCTGCTTCCACGCAGGGCGTTCGAGCAAGCGGGTGCGATTGAATACCTGGTCAAACAACGGAACCCGTTCTGCGCAAGCGCCGGTCGGCATGTCGTACAACAGCGAGGCAAACTCCTCAGGGGTGATGCCATGGCGCCGCTTCATGTACTGATAGACCCCAAGCGCCCGCAAGGTATTAGTGCTGAGCGTCATTGCGGTGTTGCCTTCCGAATGCAGGGCATTGACGATCAGCGTATCCAGTTCGGCAAAGGGAATGCCGGTCCATTGCTGCAATCGGACCATTCGCTGCATGCGGTCGAAGCGCTCGTAGGACTTGTGACTGAACCCTTGCCGGGTCGTTTGGGTTTCAAGCACCAGGGCGGGGGATGAAGTGTCGGGACCATTGATGTAAGTAGGACTCTGGCGGTTACGAGTTGAGGGCGGGATATGGGTCGAGGAGCGAGGCCTGTATCTGCCATGTCCCAGTAGCTGCTCGACCTGTTCCGTTGTCAGCCCGGTGCGCTCCTTGAAGAATGTGAAATCACGCAGGCGCCCGACATGTTCAGTGCCGTAGGCTTTTTTCAAGGCCTCGAAATCGGAACCCGAGGCGAGCGGTGCGAGCAAGAGTGCCTGCTGCGCCGGACTGAGCCCTGAAAGCAGTTTTTGCGCCTCGACAGGCGATTGCGAAACGTGTCCATACGTTGAGCCGTCCTGGCAAAACGGCAGTTTCAGGCTGATCCGATAATTGACTTCACCCAGGGCGGGTTTACCTGCGCCCAAGCCAAGCAGGCATTGGTGATGGTGAAGATCATAGGGCAGTGAAAAGGGATAGTGTGCGTCGGCCAAGGCCTGATGGACGGTTGTGCCGTCATCGAGACCGGCCTCGATATGGCTGCGCAACGTGTCGTTGACGATGTTGAGCATCGGGCGTGCAACCAAGGCACTGTGTGGGTCGAGCATCAGCGTGTCGAGGTCCGGTCGACGTTTCTCCAGGGGGATCTTGCGGGCGTGGGTGGAGCTGTTTTCCAACTGCCTGGCAAACAGGTACAGCGCACGCAGGTAGGCCACGGGCGAGTCGATCGCGGCGATGTCACCGTCCTTGCAAAACTGATCCCAGTTTTCCTGGAACAGTGCTTGATAGCTGATCGGCCCGGATGTCGGGTCTGAGCCCAGGCTGCGTCGCACACGGGGCTTGGTGTCGCTGGAGCAGAGTTGATGCTCCAGGTACAAGCGGCTGATCTGTCGAGCGTGGCTCGACGCATTGTCGTAGGCCTGTCCGGCATCTGCATCGCAGTGCCTGGCGAGCGCCTGGGCGAACTGCGTCTTGCCCAGGCGCAGGATGTCGAATACCGATGTCAGCCCCATTCGCTGCAGGGCGGTCTTGAAATCGGTTTTTGCAGCGTCCTCGCCAATTGGCGAGGCAACGAGCGTGTGCAACAGAGAGCCGTTGTCTGCGTCCATGTAGGTGCCTCTCCTGTTCGAACGGAATGTTCTTGTCAGGAGAAAACCGTACAGCAGTACGCAAAAAAAGACGGTAGGACGTGGGCGGGAGATGTGTACGAAAGAGCGATTCGTGGGGCTGCGCTGATGCAAACCCTGTGTGCGAGCTTGCTCGCGATGGCGTCGGATCAGTCAGCATTGAAGTTGACTGAACCACCGCCTTCGCGAGCAAGCTCGCTCCCACAGTGCGTAGGGCGTTAGACGCGGAAGTGGCTGACCATCATCTGCAACTGATTCCCCAACCGTGCCAGTTCGACGCTGGAGGCGGCGGTTTCTTCGCTGGCGGCGGCGGTCTGTTCGGACACGTCGCGCACGTTGATGATGCTGCGGCTGATTTCCTCGGCCACGGCGCTTTGCTGCTCGGCGGCCGCGGCGATCTGCTGGTTCATCGACTGGATGTTCGACACCGTGCGGGTGATGTTCCCCAGTGACGCGCCGGCCTTGCGGGTCAGGGCCACGCTGCTGTCGGTGAGGTTGCGGCTGTTGTTCATCACGGCCGCCACTTGCTGGGTACCGTTCTGCAGGCCGGCCACCAGGCCTTCGATTTCTTCGGTGGATTTCTGCGTGCGCTGGGCCAGGCCACGGACTTCGTCGGCCACCACGGCAAAACCACGTCCGGCTTCACCGGCGCGTGCCGCTTCGATCGCCGCGTTGAGCGCCAGCAGGTTGGTCTGCTCGGCCACGGCCTTGATCACGTCCATGACGCTGCCGATCTTGTCGCTTTCCTGTTGCAGCACGGTCATGGCGTCGGTGGAGCGCGCCACTTCGCTGGCCAGGCGCTCGATCTGGGCGATGGCTTCGCTGACCACCTTGTCACCGGCACGGGCTTCGCCGTCGGCGGCGGCCGCGGCCTGGGAGGCTTCTTCGGCGTTGCGCGCGACTTCCTGCACCGTTGCGGTCATTTCGTGCATGGCGGTCGCGACCTGATCGGTCTCGATTTTCTGGCTGTTGACCCCGGCGCTGGTCTGCTCGGTCACGGCGGACAGTTCTTCGGCGGCGCTGGCGATCTGGGTCACGCCGTCACGGATGCCGCTGATCAGGTCGCGCAGGGTTACGCCCATGCGCGCGATGCCTTGTTGCAGCACGCCCAGTTCATCGCGGCGAGTGACGATGACCGTGTGCGACAGGTCGCCACTGGCAATGCGTTCGACCACGGCCAGGGTTTCGCGCAGCGGGCCGGTGATCTGGCGCGTGATGATCACGGCGGCAATGACGCCGACCAGCAACGCCAGCAGGGTGCTGATCAGTTGCAGGGTGCGGGCCTCGGCGCTTTCGGCGTCGCGGCGGTCGAGTTGGATCTGGTACAGCTGCTCGCTCAACGTCACGATTGACGCGCCCTGTTCAGTCATTTCCTTGCGTGCCTGTACCGCGTCGGCGGTGGCCAGCTTGAAGGCCTGCACGGCGCTGCGGTATTGGGTGAGGGCGTTTTCCAGTTGGCGCAGTTCATCCTGGCGGGTGCTGGAGAAGTGCTCGTTCAGCGGCTTGAGCGACGCGATGGCGGCGTCCAGCTGGGTGACGGCCTTGCGTTCGGTGTCGGCATTGCTATTGGCGGTGTAGCCGCGCACTTCATAGCGGGCCAGCATGAAGTCCTGCTTGGCCTGGGTGATGGCCTGGAACTGGGCGAAACGCTCATCGCCGGGGGCCATTTTCCGCACGTCCGAATCCAGGGTCTCGATCAGCTTGTAGGCGATCTCGGCGTTCGCACCCATGGCATCGCGGGCGGTGTTGCCCGTGCGGTAGGCGCTGCGCATTTTGTTCAGGGACACCTGGTAGGCGCTGATGACTGCGCTCTGCTCCTTGAGCAACTTGACGTTTTCCGGGCTCTTGAAGCTGCTGAGCAGGGCGTTCTGTTGTGTCACAAAACTATCGAGAGTGGTCTGCACGTTTTGGGCGGCGGTCTCGTCACCGTTGGTCAGCATGTATTGCAGGCGCGTGACCCGAAGCTTGGTCAGGCCGGCGTTGAGCTGGGTGATGTCGCTCATCCAGTTGCTACGGTCGATCAGCCCGCCCAGGCTGGTCCAACTGGTCAGGGCCAGCAGGCAGGTCAGTACCAGCACCAGACCGAAGCCCAGGCCCAATTTCATGTTGACGCTAATGTTGCCAAACCAGCTGTTCATCAAATTCCTCCAGGAACGTTGTGCTGCTTGATCGTCGGTACGCTGGAAGATTGTTGTTGTTAAGAGCCAGCAAGAGCATGTAACAGGGCTGTATCGGCCGCTGGTCCTGGATCTGAAAGTTTTTTTCCGAGTATCTGTGGGAGCAAGGCTTGCCCGCGATGAAGGCGATGCGGTCTGCCACAGAATCGAGGTGTCTGTTTCGCGAGCAAGCTTTGCTCCCACACCAAGTTTTTTTTCACATCGCTTTCACTGCCTGCCTACGTCAGCCTCTCTACTGTCGCGCCATCGAATGACTGGGTGGATGCCGTCGGGGCGGCTTGATGTGGAACTGAGACTGAGCCTTTTCGGCCTGAGGCGCTCGATCGATACGCGCCGCTTTGCCCGTTACCAAAACGCTGTGGTCGTGCTGGCTTCGGCGCTGCTGGTCATTCCATTGACCCTCTGGCTGCTCAGCCCGGCGGCGATACCGGACCTGGCCCATGGCAATGTTGCCGGCGCCCGGGCCTTGGCCGATGGCTGGGCCAAGGGCGAGATGATCGTGCTGGTGCGTCATGTCGAGCGCTGCGATCACGCCAAGGCCGCGTGCCTGAATGATCGCGAAGGCATCACTGACCGGGCCCGTGCCGTTGCGGTGGGGTTGGGGGCGCGGTTCGAGCAACTGGGCCTGGACAACGCCGACCTCTACAACAGCCCTCTGGTCCGTGCGGCCCAGACGGCGGGCTACATGTTCAACAAGGTGAGTGCTGGCGACGACTGGCTGATCAATTGCCGCCATGACCTGCTGCGCAATGCCCTGGCCCACAAAGTCGCCGGGCGCAACCTGATCCTGGTCACCCACAGCGAATGCATGCAGGCATTGGAAATCGCGCTCCAGCGGCCCACCTCGACGTTTGGCTACGGCGCTTCGCTGTTCGTCTCCACCGCCCAGCCACAAGCACCGCAGTTGCTCGGTTTTATCGAAGCCTCTGACTGGCGTTCGGCGGCTTTCAGTAACCTTTCCCACGATTAGGACCGCCCATGCTGATGTCTGCTCGCGCCCGTTTCTACGGGCTCAATCTTGGAATTCCCCTGGTCTGCGCCGTGGTGGTGTTTTTGCTGTTCGACATGACTCGCATCGACATCGCCTTCAGCAATTTATTCTACGACCCGCTGCACCAGGTCTTTGCGTTGGAGCACGTGCGGCTGTTCGAGAAAATCACCCATAAGTGGGCCAGGATCATCCCGAACTGGACCGGCGAGGCGGCGATTATCGGGGCGCTGTTGTCGTTTGTCTGGCCGATCTTCAAGCCGCAAAAGCGCCCCGGATTGCTTCGCCTGTTGGAGAAAACCCGGTTGGCCGCGCCGTTGCGTTTTGCCCACAAGCATCGGCGCGACTTTCTCTACGTGGTCTTCGCCTTTTCCCTCAGCAGCGGGGTGATCCATTACCTCAAGGGCCACACCAGCGTGTACTGCCCGGTGGAAACCACCCAATACGCCGGCAAGATCGAGCACAAGGAATGGTTCCAGAATTTCGACCTGCTGAAAGTCGCCGGTGACGGTCGCTGCTGGCCCGGCGGTCATGCGTCCGGCGGCTTTACGATGCTGGCGTTGTATTTCGTCGCTCGCCGCTACCGCTGGCGTCATTCGAAAGCCTTGATGCACGGGGCGCTGGCCTTGGGGTTTGTCTACGGCACGACGCGGGTCCTGCAGGGCTGGCATTACATGTCCCACACGTTCTGGGCGGGGATTTTTGTCTGGTTGAGTTGTTGGCTGATGGCGTTGCTGTTTTATGGGCGGGCGGCTTTGGAGCAACCTGAATGCCAGGCAAAAAAAAGCCCGCTGGGAGAGCGGGCTAAAACCTTAGTTTCTTGAATGAGCGAGGCGACTGTACCCAATCACGCGGGGGCGTGGGGTGAAGAAAAGTTCATGAGGTCGCCTTCTTGCACGACCTCATGCCCGCGGGTTCTTCTCACCTGAGATCAAACCGATCCAGGTTCATCACCTTGACCCATGCCGCGATGAAGTCCTTGACGAACTGCTCCTGGGCATCCGGGCTGGCATAGACTTCGGCCAAGGCCCGTAGCTGGGCGTTGGAGCCGAAGACCAGGTCGACACGGGTGCCGGTCCATTTGACCTGGCCGGTCTTGCGGTCGCGGGCCTCGAAGGTTTCCTGGGTATCGGAAAGGGCTTTCCATTCCACGCCCATGTCGAGCAGGTTGACGAAGAAGTCATTGGTCAACGTCCCGGGCCGTTGGGTAAAGACACCGTGCGCGGTGTGGCCGGCGTTGGTGTCCAGCACCCGCAGACCGCCGATCAGCGCCGTCATTTGTGGGGCGCTGAGGGTCAGCAGTTGGGCCTTGTCGATCAGCAGTGCCTCGGCGGACACGCGGTACCGGCCCTTGAGGTAGTTGCGAAAGCCATCGGCGATGGGCTCGAGAAAACCGAACGACTCGACGTCCGTCTGCTCCTGGCTCGCGTCCATGCGTCCCGGCGCGAACGGTACCGTCACGCTGAGCCCGGCATTTTTCGCGGCTTGTTCAATACCGGCGCTGCCGGCCAGCACGACCAGGTCTGCCAGGGAGATTTTTTTGCCGCCGGACTGGGCGGCGTTGAACTCATTCCGGACCCCTTCGAGGGTCGCCAGCACCTTGGCCAGTTGCTCTGGCTGGTTGGCTGCCCAATCCTTTTGTGGGGCCAGGCGCAGGCGGCCACCGTTGGCGCCGCCGCGTTTGTCGGAACCACGGAAGGTGGAAGCCGCGGCCCACGCCGTAGACACAAGCTGTGAAACCGACAGGCCCGAGGCCAGTAGCTTGCCTTTGAGGGCGGCGATGTCGCTGTCGTTGACCAGCGGATGGTCGACCGCCGGGATAGGGTCTTGCCACAGCAGTTCTTCGTTGGGCAGTTCCGGGCCGAGGTAGCGTGAGAGCGGGCCCATGTCGCGGTGGATCAGCTTGAACCAGGCGCGGGCGAAGGCGTCGGACAACTGGTCGGGGTTGGCCAGGAAGCGCCGGGAGATTTTTTCGTAGATCGGGTCGAAGCGCAGAGCCAGGTCGGTGGTCAGCATCGTTGGGTTGCGCCGTTTGGACGGGTCATGGGCATCGGGGATGATGCCCGCGCCTGCAGCGTTTTTCGGCGTCCATTGGTGCGCACCTGCCGGGCTCTTGGTCAGTTCCCACTCGAAGCCGAACAGGTTCTCCAGGTAGTTATTGCTCCAGCGGGTGGGGGTGGTGGTCCAGGTGACTTCCAGGCCACTGGTGATGGTGTCGGCGCCTTTACCGGTGCCGAAGGTGCTCTTCCAGCCCAGGCCTTGCAGCTCCAGGCCAGCGGCTTCGGGCTCGGCACCGACGTTGTCCGCAGGGCCTGCGCCGTGGGTCTTGCCGAAGGCGTGGCCGCCAGCAATCAATGCCACGGTTTCCTCGTCGTTCATCGCCATGCGGGCGAAGGTTTCGCGGATGTCCACCCCGGCGGCGACCGGGTCCGGCTGGCCCTCGGGGCCTTCCGGGTTGACGTAGATCAGCCCCATCTGCACGGCGGCCAGCGGGTTTTCCAGGTTGCGGCCCTCGTCAGTGCGACTTTCTTCGTTGCCAGGCTCGGCCACCAATTGGCCTTCGCCAGGATCTTGCATGGCGGCTTTGTCGGGCTTGCCGTAGCGAACATCGCCCCCCAGCCATTTGTTTTCCGACCCCCAGTAGACGTCTTCATCCGGCTCCCAGACATCGGCGCGGCCTCCGGAAAAACCGAAGGTCTTGAAGCCCATGGACTCCAGCGCGACGTTGCCGGTGAGGACGATCAGGTCAGCCCAGGAAATATTGCGACCATACTTCTGCTTGATCGGCCACAGCAGCCGACGTGCCTTGTCGAGGCTGACGTTGTCTGGCCAACTGTTGAGCGGTGCAAACCGCTGCTGGCCGGAACCCGCCCCACCGCGCCCGTCACCGGTGCGGTAGGTGCCTGCGCTGTGCCAGGCCATGCGGACAAACAGCGGACCATAGTGGCCGAAGTCTGCCGGCCACCAGTCTTGCGAGTCGGTCATCAGTGCATTCAGGTCTTGTTTCAAGGCCTGGAAGTCCAGGCGCTTGAACGCTTGGGCATAGTTGAAATCCTCGCCCATGGGATCGGACAGCGAGGAGTGCTGGTGCAGGATCTTCAGATTCAGCTGGTTCGGCCACCAGTCGCGGTTCGTCGTACCACCGCCAGCGGCGTGATTGAACGGGCATTTCGATTCGTTTCCCATGAGAAGCTACCTTTGGTCGTATTCATCCAGCTATCGAGCCCGGCCGGGCTTCGAATAGCGACAGGCGAAATAAATGACTCAGGGCGCAGGGCTCACAGTTCGCTCAACTGATCGTGTGCGGCCACACGGCAACACACGAGAGGTCTGGTTACCCATTCGGTGGCCCACGGCAAGCCCAGTACGTTTCTGAACGCTTCGTATCTCTTTGTCAGGTTTCACGGGCCGGATTACACCAGCCTGAATTCAGGCTAGTCCCCCTTTGCCAGATAGCTAATAGGCGCAGTATTAACGGTCGATAGGGATAATCTTTTACCGGGGCCCCGCAGTGAGGCAGATGATATGAACAGCGCCTGCCGTGACGGACCCAATAATGAACAAATGCCCGCGCAGCACGGCCTTCCACGAAGCGGGTCATGCCCTGGCCTTTTGGTGGAACGGCCAACCGATAAAACGCATCACCGTGCGTACCAAGGCTGAAGCCTGCACGGGACCTCTGTTCGACCTGCGCGGCAACCCGCAATACGCAGAAGGGTTGGTGGAAGCTGACTACCTTGTCGCGCGTCCGGCCTTCGAAGCCCCGGGGATCGCTGAATACTTGCCCTCGATGGTCGATGCCATTGAGCGGGACCTGCTCCATTGCTTCGCGGGGCCGGTGGCCGAAGCAGTCTACCGGCACCGCCGATCCGATCGGCTGATCAGGGGCAGTGGTCGGGGTGACCTGGACCGGGGGCAGGAATTGATCAGCCTGCTACCACCGCGCAAACTGCTCGATGCCCAATCCCAGGCCATCACTCGTTGCAGTTGCCTGGTGCACCGTTACTGGCCGGCTGTCAGCGCCGTGGCGGGCTTTCTGCAAGAGCACGGCACGGTTGAGGGCAATGCTGTCACAGCGCTGCTGTGCGAGATGACCGGGGAGTGGCCGATGTTGCTTGGCCATCAAGTGGCAAGCCTCGATTCGTGATCAAGGCGTTGCCACTGGCCTTATCCGACTCGGATAAAAGCCACTACTCGCTAGCGCTTCACCGTTTCCTCAAGAGAGAAGCGTCCCAGTGGGTTTTGTTGGAAGTGCTCGATGTTCTTGCGCGAAATATTGATGTAGGGGCTGTAGTAGAGATCGATCCAGTTGACGTCCTGCTTGGCAATCGCCTGAAGGTCGGTATACATCTGCTTGCGCTTGGTCGGGTCCACTTCTACCCGCGCCGCCGCGACCAGATCCTTGACCTTGTCGTTCTTGTAGCGGGTCATGTAATTCATGTTGGTGTCATGTCCCAGCACGAAGGTGGTCTTCTGGTCCGGGTCGAGGATGTCGTTGGTCCAGTACATCACGGACAGATCGTAATCGCCGTCGATCAGCATTTGCCAACTCTGGGTTGGGTCGACTTTCTGCAAGGTGGCTGTCACGCCGACTGCTGCGAGCTGTTGCTGGACCAGCACGGCGATCTGCTCGTCGGCTTCATTGCCCGCATTGACCACATAGTTGAGCTTCAGGCCTGAAGCGCCTGCATCCGCCAGCATTTTCCTGGCTTTTTCCGGGTCGTACGGGCGCTGCAGATTATCGGCATTGTGATAAAGCGCGCCTTTAGGAATGTAGGAATAAGCCACCTGGCCATGGCCGAACGTCACAGTATCGACCAGGGATTTTTTGTTGATCGCAAGGTCCAGGGCCTGGCGTACTTCAGGCTTGCCCAGCAGTCCGTGCGCATGGTTGATCAGCAGATGATCCTCGCGGGTGGAGGGATCCATGTGTACGACCAGGTTGGGGTCTTTCTTCAGGGTTTCGACGCGCGAGAAGGGCACGAAGATCGCCGAATCCAGTTCCCCGGCCTGTACCTTCAACATCCGCGTATTGTCATCCGGGATGGAGATCCATTCCACGCCATCCAGGCTCACCTTGTCGGCTTGCCAGAAGTTGGGGTTCTTCTCCAGCACCACGCGATCACCGCGTAGCCACTCCTTGACGATAAAGGCGCCAGAGGCAACGGGGTCCTGGGCATAGGCTTCCTCACCCATTTTTTCCATGGCCTTTTGCGACAGGATGGAGACGTTGGGCAACGCCAGCTGCGCGAGGAAGGGCACTGAAGGGCTCGTGAGTGTCACCACCAGTGTCTGCGGGTCGGGTGCTTGGGCCTTGTCGATAATCTTGTAGGAGTCGCTCCACAGGGACCCTTTGTTGTCGCGAATGCGCAACAGACTGAACGCTGCATCGCTGGCGGTAATCGGTGAGCCGTCGGAGAACTTGGCCGAGCGTAGTTTGAAGGTGTAAGTCAGGCCATCGTCGGAAACCTGCCAGCTTTCGGCCAGCCCCGGCACCAGCTTGGTACCGGTGTTGTCGACGCGCACCAATACGTCGTAGACATTGGAGAACACCCAGTTATCACGGTTCTGCGCGCTTTTGATCGGGTCGAACGTCGTACTTTCTTCACGGCAACCGATGGTCAGCACGCCTGCCGCCTGGGCGACACCGGCTGCCAGTGTGCAAACGGTCAACGTCGCGGCGGTCAGCAACTTCAAATGTTTCGATCGCATGGTCAAACTCCCTATTGATGAATGTTTTTTAGAGCAATGGCTCTCCGAGCACACAGCTATAACGATGTCCATTGATGTCATGGATGGGGGGCGGCGTTTTCGCGCAGATGGGTTGTGCATACCGGCAGCGCGGGTGAAAAGCGCAGCCGGATGGAAGGTTCAGGGGGCTGGGTGGCTCGCCAGGCAGGGGGGCGCTCAGCAACGGTCGAGTCGGGTCGATGTGTGGAATGGATTGGATCAGCGCGACGGTATAAGGATGCCGCGGGCTGCTGAACACGGCCTCCGTGGGGCCTTGCTCGACGATCTCGCCGAGGTACATCACGGCGACCCGATCGCATAGCCGCCGAACGATCGCCAGGTCGTGGGCAATGAACAGAATCGCCAGGTTCATGCGCTGTCGCAGCTCCAGCAGCAGGTTGATGATCTGTCCCTGGATGGAAACGTCCAGCGCGGCCACGCATTCATCGGCGATGATCAACCGTGGCTCGATGGCCAGTGCCCGAGCGATCCCCACACGTTGGCATTGACCGCCACTCAACGAACCCGGCTTGCGGTTGGCCAGCTCTGGCCGCAGGCCGACCAGGGTCAGCAATTCATCGACCCGCTGGCGAATCAGTGATGCAGGGATCGCACAGCGCACTCGCAGCACTTCAGCCAGGGTGTCGCCGATGCTCATTCGCGGATTGAGGGCGGTATAGGGATCCTGGAAAATCATCGCGGTTTCGTGGCGCAGTCGCTCGATGTCGATCCGCTTGCCTTGAGCCATATCCACGCCATCGAACAGGATTTGTCCGGCGCTGACCTCCGTGAGGCGCAAGAGGGCCCGACCCAGGGTGCTCTTGCCACTGCCCGACTCACCCACCAACCCAAGCACCTCCCCGGTGGCCAGACTCAGCGACACACCATTGACGGCTTTCACCCATTGCCTGTTGATCCCGAACGGACCCCTGCCAGGGGCGGCGAAGCGCACCTGCAGATCTTTCACGTGCAACAGGGTCATGACGAGGCTCCCACCGGCAGCGGGTAATGGCAGGCCACTCGGTGTGCCTCTGTCGTGACTTGCATCTGTGGCAACAGCCGCGTGCACTGGCTGCCCTGCTGAAGGCAGCGTGGGTTGAAGCGGCAACCGGTGGGCAGCGCATCCAGCAGAGGAGGCTGGCCGGCGATGGTCTTGAGCAGGGCATGGCCGGCACTGGTCGCCGGTTGGCAGTCGATCAGGGCCGCCGTATAGGGATGTCGTGGGTGAGCCAGCAGATCAAGCTTGTTGCCGTGCTCGCAGAGCCGACCGGCGTACATCACCGCGATGGAATCACAGGTCTGGGCGACGACCCCCAGGTCGTGGGTGATCATGATGATCGACAGCCCACGCTGGTCGCGCAAATCCAGGAGCAGGCGCAGGATCTGTGCCTGTACGGTGACATCCAGGGCGGTGGTCGGCTCATCGGCGATCAGCACCTGGGGGTTGCAACCCAAGGCCACGGCGATCATCGCGCGTTGACGCATGCCACCGGAAAACTCATGGGGATAACTGTCGACGCGCGTTAGCGGATCGGGAATGCCCACCTGGCGTAACACATCAATGGCCTTCGCCCGTGCTTCACGTTTGGACGCCCCCTGATGCAGGCGTATGCCCTCGCCGATCTGTTCGCCGATACGCATCAACGGGTCAAGATGACTGCCGGGATTCTGAAAAATCATCCCCAGCCGCCGACCCCGTATGCCCCGCATGTCGGCTTCGTCCAGCGACAGCAGGTCCTCACCGGCAAGGCGCACGGCCTTGCCCTGGACCCGCAGGTTTGCAGAGGGCAGCAAGCGCATCAAGGCCCGGCAGGCCATCGTCTTGCCTGAGCCGCTTTCACCCACCAGACCGAGGATTTCACCTTCGGCCAGGTCAAATGACACGCGATCCACCAGCGTGACTTCGCCCTCACCGTGGCCAGCGATCACGCTGAGGTCCTCGACGTGCAACACCGGTGTGCTCATGGGCGTTCTCCGAGGTGCTCGGCGACACCGTCGGCCAGCAGACTGAAGCCCATGGCCAGGGTGACGATCGCCAGTCCCGGGAAGGTGCAGATCCACCAGGCGTTGGTGATAAAACTCTGGCCCTCGGCGACCATCGTGCCCCACTCGGCGGTGGGTGGCTGAACCCCCAGGCCGAGGTAGCTGACCGCCGCCCCATTGAGCAGTACCAGCACCGCGTCGGACATGGAAAACACGATCGAACCGAACATGGCATTGGGCAACAGGTGCCGAAACAGAATGCGTCCATGACCGAAGCCCAGGCTTTTCGCCGCCAGGGCGAAATCGCTTTGCTTGAGCACCAGGATCTGCGAACGGATCAGCCGTGCATAGGACACCCAACCCACCAGGGCCATCGCGATATAAAAGCTGCCCAGGCCGGGGCCGAGGATGGCCATGATTGCCAACATCAGCACCAGGAAGGGGAAGGCCAGAATAATATCGATCAGGCGCATGCAGATCGTGTCGAACCGGCCACCGATATAGCCGGCCAAGGCGCCGACGCAAGTGCCGATCAAGAACGGGAAAACCACCCCGATCACGGAAATCTGCAAGTCGATGCGTGCGCCCCAGATCACTCGGGAAAGAACGTCGCGACCGAAATTATCCGTGCCGAACGGATGGGCCAGGCTCGGCCCCAGCAGGCGGATATCGGTGTTCTGGGCAATCGGATCGAAGGGTGCGACCCAGGGTGCGAAGAGTGCGAGCAACAGCCAGCCAAACAGAATCGCCAGGCCCAGCACGGTGGCCAGGCGACGGTTGCGCAAGCCCAAACGCAGCGCAAGACGCCAGGCGGGATTGAGGGTCTGGCCGCTCATCGCATGTTCACCCGCGGATCAATCATCACGGTCAGCACATCGGCGAGGAAATTGACCGTGACGGTGGCGAGGGCCAGCACCATGGCCACGCCTTGGACCACCATGTAGTCGCGGGTAAAGATGCCGCGTACCAACAATTGGCCGATGCCGGGAATGGCAAACAGACTTTCGATGACCACTGTGCCGCTGATCAACCAGCCGATATTTACCGCCAGCAGGTTGATCGCCGGTACCAGGGAGTTGGGCAGCACATGCCGACGAAATATCGCCCGCTCGGACAAGCCCCGGGCCCGTGCGGCGGTGGCATGATCGGCTTGTAGCTCCATGAGCATGCTGGCGCGCAGATTGCGCACCAGCACGGCGGAAAGTGCCAAGGCAATGGTCAGGCACGGCAAAACCATGTGATGCAGTTTGTCCCACCCTGTACGTCCATAGCCTGAGACCGGGAACAGCCCCAACTGCACACTGAGCAGCAGGATCAACATGATGCCTAGCCAAAACGCCGGCATGCCGAGCCCTGCCGTGGTGAACAGGCGAATCAGATGATCCTGCCAACCGCCCTTGTTGCGCGCCGCCACCGTTGCCAGTGGCACGGCGATCAGCAGCGCCAGCAGTACGCTGCCGAGCACCAGGAACAGGGTTGGTTCAATGCGGGTACTGATCAGCTTCAAGGCATCGACTTTGTAGAGCAGCGATTGGCCGAGATCGCCTTTGAGCAGGTTCTTGAGAAAGTAGAAGTACTGCATCCACAACGGCTGGTCGAGACCGTACTGGGCACGAATCCTGATCAGCGCCTCCGGCGTGCTGCGCGAGCCCAGCAGCGCCCGGGCGGGGTCCCCGGGGATTGAGCGCACGAGCACAAAGGTGATCATGCTGATGCCAAACAGCACCGGCAATAGCTGTAGCGGGCGCGACAGTATGAAACGGTAGCGCGCCAGGTTCATGGGCTAGTTCCGATGGCGGTGCAGAAAATCCAGCAGGACTGGGAAGTAGGCGTGGGGCTCTTCGTAGAACGGCATGTGGCTGCTGTTGGGGAACACATTCAGTTGTACATCCTTGAGCGCCATTTTCATGCGCATAGCACAGGCGGGCGTCAGTTCATCATGTTGACCGGTGGTGATCAGCACAGGCATTTCGAAGCCGGCCATCTGCTCGATGCGATTCCAGTCCTTGAGATTGCCGGTATAGAGAAATTCGTTGGGGCCCTGCATGGTCATGTAGGGCCCCATGTTCCAGTCGCCCAGGGAACGTGTCACCGGCGCTGGCCACTCGTCCAGACGGCAGACATGGCGATAGTTGAGCAGGGTGATGGCCGCCTGGTATTGCGGATGATCCAGGGTGCCCAAGGCTTCATGGCGCTGCATCATCGCGACGGTCTCACTGCCCAGGGCAGCCCGCAGACGCTCGAGCTCCAGGGACAGGTGAGGGATATCGCCGACGGTATTTTCCAGGATCAGGGTTTTCAGCGCTTGGGGGTGATGAATGGCGTACTCGATCGCCAGCCAGCCACCCCAGGAGTGCCCCAGCAGGTGCACTTTGCCCAGGTCGAGGGCTTGGCGGACGGTCTCTACCTCCGCCACATAACGGGTGATGTCCCACAGGGATTCATCAGTCGGCCTGGCCGAGGCACCGGTACCCAACTGATCGAAAGCGATGACCCGCAAGCCCTTTTCCTTGAGCCAGCCATGGCTGTCACGCAGATAATCGCAAGGCAATCCCGGGCCGCCATTGAGGCACAACAGCACTTCGTCGCCGTCGCCAAAGCCATAGGCCACCAGACGATGACCATCGACTTCCACGTCGTACCGCTGGTCTGGCTCGATCTCACGCCACATCGTTGCTCTCCTGCTCAGGTGCGCCCGTTGGCTAAACCTTACCGAGGAAGCTATGCGCCCATAAGCTAGCAATTCTTATAGGTTTGATCTGGCACTCCCTCGCTCAGGCGTGGCATTCTACTTGCACGATTTCAGGATTGAAATTAATAAGGGAGCTGAATGGATGCAGGCCAAGCTGTCTGACTTCAATACCCGTCTTTTGTCTGGCAGGAGCCTGGACGAACAGATGGACAACACCTTGCGGATGGTCCAGGCGTTAGGCTTTGAAGCCTTGGTGTACGACTACAGTCCGGTGCCGCTGGATCATGATGGGGCACTGATCACCCCGACTGTGCTGAAGGTGCGCAATACCCCCCGTGATTGGCACTCGCTCTGGTGTGAAGAAGGTTATTACCAGATCGACCCTGTCCAGCATCTGGCAATCAATACCATATCTCCTTTTGTCTGGTCCTATCGACCGGAGGCCGACACGGTGCTGCAGCCGTTCATCGGCCAGAGTCATGCGCCGGTCGTGAGCTACCTGCAGGACTCGCGCATGACCTGTGGCGTGACGGTGCCGATGCATTTGCCCAAAGGTGGCTTTGCGACATTGACCGGGCTGCGCGCCGATACGAAGGGGAGCACCCTGCAGGATGTCCGGCAAACCCTGGGCGACTTCAGCCTGATTTCCCATGCCCTGCAAGAGGCGGCTTTTCCGCTGCTCGGCAAGGAAGCCCGCGCATGCCCGGTTCGCCTGACCAAACGCGAGCGTGAGTGCTTGAGATTGGCCGCTGACGGGTTGACGGCGGCGGACATCGCCAGGCAACTGAATCGCTCCTTGGCCACCATCACCCTCCACCTGACGTCTGCAATGCACAAGCTCGGCGCCAGGAATCGGGTCCAGGCCGTGGTCAGGGCGGTGCATTATCGGTTGCTCGATAGCTGAAATCGGGCAAAAACCTATCTGTTCCTCTAGTTATTCCGCCGGCCAGTCCCCGGTATCGTGTGCCGCAGGATTCCTAGGGAGCGGCACGAAATGGATTTTCCCGTAACGCACGAAGGCTTTGCGCCTTTTGGTCCGTATCAGACCTGGTATCGCATCACTGGCGATTTCAGCAGTGGCCGTACGCCGCTGCTGATCCTGCATGGCGGCCCGGGCTGTACACACGATTATGTCGATGCTTTCAAGGATGTTGCCAACAGTGGCTATCCGGTGATTCATTACGACCAACTGGGCAATGGGCGTTCCACTCATCTTCCGGAAAAAGACCCCTCGTTCTGGAACGTGGCGCTCTTTCTCGATGAGTTGGAGAACCTGCTGGATCATCTGGGCATTGGCGACAACTATGCACTGTTGGGGCAATCCTGGGGCGGCATGTTGGCCAGCGAACATGCGGTGCTCCAGCCGGCGGGCTTGCGCGCGTTGATTATCGCCAACTCCCCGGCGGACATGTCCACCTGGCTCCTTGAAGTCAATCGCTTGCGCCAGCTTCTACCCATTGAGGTGCAGCAAACACTGCTCAAGCACGAGCGGGCTGGAACCTTGACGTCTACCGAGTATTTGGAGGCCGCTCGGGTTTTCTACGACCGTCATGTCTGCCGTGTCACGCCCTGGCCCGATGACGTCGCCCGTACCTTTGCCCAGATCGATGCCGATCCTACGGTTTATCACGCCATGAATGGCCCCACCGAATTCCATGTGATCGGCAGCATGAAGGACTGGTCCATCACCGATCGCTTGCCTCGGATCAAGGTGCCGACCCTGCTGGTTTCAGGCCGATACGATGAAGCGACGCCGTTGGTGGTCAAACCCTATGTGGATCATGTTCCCGACATTCGCTGGGCGTTGTTCGAACACTCCAGCCATATGCCCCATGTCGAGGAGCGGATGGCTTGCATGGGAACGGTGGTGAGTTTCCTGGATGAGTGTTTGTAGGCATCTGCGCAATCCGAGCCGTCGTTTTGTGTTGTGTTTTTCGACGCGTCCTGTGAGACGCGTCTCTTTTTTGAGTGGAAATTTCCCGCTCTCTTGAACCGAAAGCGATATGCAGGGTCTGGTGTGCGCAGCATTGCTGTGCATGCCTGCTGTCATTTCTGTATCGAGGGATCGAACATGTCCGTATTTGCCTTAGGGACTAGGCTAGTCGTTGCGTCGCTGTGTTTTCTGGCGATGAACATTGCTGTCGCCGCGCCAACCCCCGGCGATACGGACCTGATCCGTGAGCGTCAGGATCGCCTGCTCCAAGAGCAGCGCCGACGCCTTGAAGAGCTCAAGGACCTGCCCGGCAAGGAAGCGAAGCCGGCCCAGCCCACGGCACCTGTCGATACCCGTTGTTTCCCGATCAAGACCATCGAGCTCAAGGGCGCCGATGCCTTGTCCGAGGGCGAGCGCCAGCGCCTGCTCAAGCCCTTCCTCAACCAATGCTTGGGCGTGCCGCAGCTTAACCAGTTGCTCAAGGTCATCACCGATTACTACTTGGAAAAGGGCCTGGTCACCAGTCGCGCCTACTTGCCGCAACAGGACCTGTCCAGCGGTCACCTGCAAGTGCTGGTCGTCGAGGGTCGCCTGGAAGGCCTGAAAGGTGCCGAAGGCAGCGGCCTCTCCGAGCGGGAACTGGCAATGAGCTTTCCTGGCAAGCCGGGTGAGCTGCTCAACCTGCGTGAGATCGAGCAGATGGTCGATCAACTGAACCGTTTGCCGTCCAACAGTGCCCGAATGGAACTGACGCCGGGACAGAACATCGGCGGCAGTGAAGTGTTGGTCAATAACACCCCGCAAAAACCTTGGCGCGCCGGCCTGTCACGGCATAACGACGGCCAAAAAAGCACCGGCGAGCAGCAATGGGGCGCCTCCCTGGACTGGGACAGTCCCCTGGGCCTGGCTGACCAACTGGCCTTGCGCGGCGGCCACGATGCCGTCAGCGATCACCAGAAAACCTCGCGCAACGCCATGCTCTATTACAACCTGCCGTTTGGCTGGTGGAACCTGAGTTACACCTACAGCCAAAGTGAGTACCGCACGCTGGGCCAGGCCAACGGCTTCAATTTCAAGCAGAGCGGCGATAGCCAGAACCATCAAGTGCTCCTGGAGCGGGTGGTCCATCGCGACGCGGTGAGCAAGACCTCACTCAACACCGGCCTGGCCTATCTGCGTACCAACAACTTCGTCTCAGACAGCAAGATCGCCGGGAGTAGCAATCGCATCAGCGAGGCGCAGTTCGGCATCAACCATGGACGGCGGGTTGGCAATGCCTTCGTCAACCTCGAC
Source organism: Pseudomonas sp. CFII68 (assembly GCF_000416195.1). Taxonomy (NCBI): domain Bacteria; kingdom Pseudomonadati; phylum Pseudomonadota; class Gammaproteobacteria; order Pseudomonadales; family Pseudomonadaceae; genus Pseudomonas; species Pseudomonas sp. CFII68. The sequence goes on along the minus strand of NZ_ATLN01000123.1, from coordinate 184,592 downwards.
CTGGGCATGCAAGAGGGCATCGGCGCCCTCGATGCCCAGGGCGATGACGACCCTGGCCCCGGGCTGCCGGATGCGCGCTATCGCAAATACACCGCCACCCTCAGCTACCTGCAACCCTTTGAACTGGGTGGCGAATCCTTCAGCTTCAGCAGCCTGATGACCGGCCAGCGCAGCGAGGATGCGTTGTTCAGCTCGCAGCGCATGAGCCTGGGCGGCCTGTCGTCGATTCGTGGCTACAAGGACCAGACATTGTCCGGCGACAGCGGCGGCTACTGGCGCAACGACTTGCGCTGGAGTCGTCCGGTGACACTGGAGTGGATGCGCCCGGTGTTCGCTGAATACGGCACCAGCCTCGGTTATGACCAGGGCGTGATTCGTGGCAATCGCTACAACGGTAGCGAGCACGGGCGCATGTCGAGCAACTCGTTGGAGTTGTTCGCCCGCGGTGAGCACCTGAGCGCCAGCGTGACCTTCGCCCACTCCCTGGAACGTCCGGATGCCCTGACCGAGCGCGAAGCGCCGATCTACTTCCGCGTGGATGTATCTATCTAATTTCTGCTGCAACGAGACCTGATCATGGACGACCGCCAATACGCCTTCCTGGCCCGCCAGCCTTCCACTGCCCTGCAAACCCGCGACGCCTTCTGGGGCATGCCCAAGCGTGGCCTGGCGTTCCTATTGGCAAACGTCATGTTCTGGCAGCCGATGTGGGCCCAGGCGGACGGCATCGTGGTCAGCGCGCCAGGCACCAGCCTCGGCAAGGCCGGCAACGGCGTGCCGGTGGTCAACATCGCCAAGCCCAACGGCAGCGGCCTGTCCCACAACCGGTTCAAGGACTACAACGTCGGCAGTAACGGCGTGATCCTCAACAACGCCACCAAACCCGCCCAGTCCACCCAACTGGGCGGGATCATCCTTGGCAACCCGAACCTCAAGGGCACCGCCGCGAAAGTCATCCTCAACGAAGTCAACGGCGGCAACCCCAGCCAGTTGCGCGGCTACACCGAAGTGGCGGGGCAGTCGGCCCACGTCATCGTCGCCAACCCCTACGGCATCACCTGCAATGGCTGCGGGTTTATCAATACCCCGAAGGCGACCCTGACCACGGGCAAGCCGATCATCGAAAACGGCCAGGTGGGCCGCTATCAGGTGGACCAGGGCAGCGTTGCGATTGAAGGCGCGGGCCTGAACGCGAACAACGTCGACCGCTTCGAAATCATCACTCGCAGCGCCAAGATCAATGCCGAGATCCAGGCCAAGAACCTGACCATCGTGGCTGGGCGCAATGACGTCAACGCCAATACCCTGAACGCCACTGCCCGTGCCGATGACGGCAGTGCGAAACCAGAACTGGCTATCGACTCGTCGGCGTTGGGTGGTATGTACGCCGGCGCGATCAAGCTGGTGGGCACCGAGGCCGGGGTTGGTGTGAAGCTGGACGGCAAGATGGTTGCCAGTGGGGGGGATATTCAGCTGGATGCCAATGGTCATTTGAGCATGGCGCAGACGGCTGCTGCCGGCGCCATCGTCATCGACGCCAAAAGCCTGGAAACCCGTGGCCAGGTGTACGCCGGTAGCCGCCTGGACGTGAAGACCCAGGGCGACCTGACCAGCCAGAGCAACCTGGTAGCCCGCGACAACGTTCATCTGGACAGCGGTGGCACACTGAGCAACAACGGCATTATCGAAGCCGGGGTCAACGCCGATAACAGCCGCAATACCACGGGTGATGTCACCCTCACCGCCAAGCAGTTGAACAACGCCGGCAAAACCGTCATCGCCAGTCGCGACCTGAATATCACGACTACCGCAGCGCTGAACAACCAGGGCGGCACGCTCAGTGGGCAGGGCAAGACCACCGTCACCGGCAACGTTGTGGATAACCGCAATAAAGGCCGGATCCTGGGTAACACCGAACTGCACCTGAGCGCCGATCAAGTCCTCAACAGCCAGGGCGGCCTGATCAATAGCCAGGGCCTGCTGACGGCCAACCTGGGCCATCTGGAAAACAATGCAGGTGAACTGTCGAGCCTGAACAGCGCGACCCTGGTCCTCGACAGCCTGGACAACCTGACCGGCCTGGTCATGGCCGGCAAGAACCTCGACATCACTAACACCGGCGCGATCAATAACCGGGGTGGCGAGCTATCCAGCCAAGGCGTCATGACCGTGCGCACCGCCAGCCTGGACAACAGCAACAAAGGCACCGTCGCCGCCAATGGCAAGCTGCTGGTCAGCGCCACCGGCGCGGTCAACAACGCCGAAAAAGGCCTGCTCGCCAGCCGTGCTGCCGAGGTCGAGCTCGATGCTGCCAGTCTGAATAACGCCAAGGGCACGCTGCAAGGCGAGGGCCTGGTCACCGTGGATGTATCCGGCGACATCGATAACCAGGGCGGCAGCATCATCGCCAAGGACGCCAAGCTGAGTGTCTTCGCCACCAACCTGGACAACCGTGGCGGCGTGCTGTCCAGCGTCAAGGCCGCGCTGGAGGCGCGCACCACCGGCGTGCTGAAAAATGGCTATGACGTGAACCGCCAGGGCGGCACGATCCAGGCTCAAGGACTCAACATCCGAGCCTTGGCTGGGCTGTTCAACGACGGCGGACGCATCGCTGCGCAAGCCGGCGATGTCGTGGTCACCAACGCGACGGCGGATATCAACAATCGCAACGGCGGGATATACGCCACGGGCAAGGTCTGGATCACTGGCCGGGACATGGACAACAGCGGCGGCGGGCAGGTCAGCGCCAGTGGTATCGACTTTGACCTTTCGGGTGCGCTGAACAACAACGCCGGCATCATCGAAAGCCAGGACAGCCTGGACATTCTGGCCGCCAGCTTGAGCAACCAGAAAGGCCAACTGCGCACCCTGGGCCAGAACAGCACCACGGTGTTCAAGATCGGTGGCCTGTTCGATAACAACGACGGCACCCTGGAAACCGCCAGTAATGATGTGGGCTTCAACACCGGCAGCGTCCAGAACGTGGGTGGCAAGCTGCTGCACACCGGCCTGGGCCTGTTTGGCATCAGCCAGGCCAACCTGGGCCAGGCGGGTGGGCAACTGGTGACCTACGGTGACCTGACTGTGACCGCTGACCGCTGGACCAACAGCACCGCGATCCAGGCCGGCCATCTGGTGGTTCATGTCGATCAGCTGACCCAGACGGCCACCGGCCAGTTGCTCAGCGCCAATAGCATGGAAGGCCGCGGCAGCAACTGGCGCGTCGACGGCCTGATCGGCAGCGATGGGGCGATCGACCTGCAACTGACCGGCGCCTATACAGGCAACGGTCGCTTGAGCAGTCTCGGTACCTTGGGCCTCAAGGCCGCGCTGATCAGTCTGGAGCAAAATGGCAGTATCGCTGGCGGTGGCAACACAACCGTCGTGGTCGATGGCGTCCTCAACAGCTACGGTCGGCTGACCTCGGCGGCGGACCTGAGCGTCACGGCCGCCACGATCAACAACTACGGCACGTTGGGCAGTGCCGGCGCGCTCGGCGTATCGACCGGCGACCTGCTCAACGAGCACGGTTTGATCTTCAGCGGCGGCAATACCAGCCTGCGCGTCAATAGCCTGACCAACCGCTATGCCGATATCTACAGCCTGGGTGATCTGAGCATCGATCGCGACGGCCTCGGCACGCGTGCCGGCCGCATCCTCAACAGCTCCGGCACGCTGCAAAGCGGCGGCAGCATGCGCCTGGCGGCCAGCACGATCGACAACGTCCGCGAGGTCTTGACCACTAACGATGCAGGCATTTACACCGCCTCGATCAGGGAAGTGGCCTGCATCGAAGGGGTCAACGCCGGTGATTGCAGCGGTGGCAAGGAAAACCACGTCTGGCAGATCGTCCAGCGCGACAAGTTCGAAGTCACCGCGGCCAGCGCTGCCTCCAGCATCACCACCGGCGGCAACCTGAATATCCAGGGCGACACGCTGACCAACCGGAGCAGCAGCATCGGCGTCGGCGGTGCATTGACCGCCAACCTCGTCAGCTTGAACAACATCGGCATCGAGCCCGGCGAGATTGAAACCTCGCGCACCTTCAGGTCCCAACGCACGCGCCGTCCGGGTAGCTGGCGCACCGCCGCCAATAACTTCACCAACAAATACTGGTTGCAGAGCCCAGGCTACGACGCCAATGACCTGAGCGGTCTTGAAGCGGCGATGAGCCGATTTATCGGCAGAACGGACCATGAGTTGCCGCAGTTCCGTACTCAGACAACCACCACCGACAGCCAAACCTATGCCGCGATTATCCAGGCCGGTGGTGGCGTCGACATTCCAACCCAGGGCGACCTCAACAGCGGCGTCGTGCGTGGCGGCTACAACTACGTTGGCGCCGGCCCGCGCACCGACACCCAGGCCGACAACGCCTTCTCGACCCGCATCAGCGTCAATCGGCAGCTACCCCCGAGCCTGACCCAGCAACAAGTCGATCCGCTGTCCTTGCCGGGGTTTGACTTGCCCACCGGGCAAAACGGCCTGTTCCGCATGAGCGGCGACGGCTCCACCACGCCGACCCAGAGCACGGGCCTGACGCAAGTGCGTGGCCTGCCGGACCGTTCGTTCCAGGCCAACCCGCAAAAATACCTGATCGAGACCAACCCGGCGCTGACCGACATGCGCCGGTTCATGAGCTCCGATTACCTGCTGACAAACCTGGGCTACGACCCGGACACCGCCGCCAAGCGCCTGGGCGACGGCTTCTACGAACAACGCTTGATCCAACAGGCGGTGATCGCCCGCACCGGCCAACGCTTCCTCGACGGCCAGAACTCCGACGACGGCATGTTCAAGTACCTGATGAACAACGCCATCGCCAGCAAGGACAGTCTCAACCTGTCCCTGGGCGTCAGCTTGACCGCCGAACAGGTTGCGGCCCTGACCCATGACATCGTCTGGATGGAAAACCGGACGGTGAATAATCAACAGGTGCTGGTGCCGGTGCTTTATCTGGCCCAGGCCAACCATCGTCTGGCGCCGAATGGTGCGCTGATTCAGGGCTCAGACGTCAGCCTGATTGCGGGTAAGAACCTGAACAATGCGGGCACCTTGCGTGCGTCCAGCAACCTGAGGGCGACGGCGGGCGACAGCTTGGTCAACAGTGGGTTGATGGAAGCGGGTGGTCGGCTGGATGCGTTGGCGAGTAATAACCTGACTAACAGGGCGGGTGGGGTTATTGCTGGGCGGGATGTCAGTGTTGTTGCTCTGACTGGCGACGTGACTAACGAGCGTACCGTTACCACCCACGAAAGCGACAGCGGCTACCGCAGCGAACGCACCGACTTCATCGACAGCGCCGCACGTATCGAAGCCGGCAACAACCTGATCATCAGTGCAGGGCGTGACATCAACAGCGTCGGCGGCGTGCTGAAAAGTGGCGCCGACACCACCCTAAACGCCACGCGCGATGTCAATCTCATCGCCGCCGAACGCATCACCAGCGGCACTCGCGGCAGGCATCGCGACCAAGACATCAAGCAATACGGCTCCAGCCTCGACAGCGGCCGCGACCTGACCGTCAACGCTGGTCGCAACCTCACCGTTGTCGGCACTCAGATCGATGCCAAGCGCGACGTTGCCATGGCCGCCCAAGGAAACTTGACCTTCGCCTCGGCGGCGGATGAGCAGCATTCCTACGGCAAGAGCAAGAAGGTCACCCGCCAAGAGGACCACGTCAGTCAGGTGGCCTCGACGGTTAATGCGGGGCGCAACGTTGTAATGAGCGCGGGGCAGGATTTGGCGATGATCGCCAGCAAGGTCAACGCTGCAAACCAGGCCTACTTCGTGGCGGGTGGCAAGCTTGAGCTGCTGGCTGCGCAGAACCGCGACTATTCGCTGTATGACATGAAGAAGAAAGGTGGTTGGGGGAGTAAGAAGACTCAGCGGGATGAAGTGACCGATGTGAAAAACATCGGCAGTGAAATCACTACCGGGGGCGACCTGCGATTGGTCAGCGGCGGCGACCAGCTGTATCAGGTGGCGAAACTGCAGAGCGGCAAGGACATCACGCTGGACAGTAGCGGTTCCATTACCTTCGAAGGCGTGAAGGATCTACATCAGGAGAGCCACGAGAAGACTGACAACAACGCGTTCTGGGTCTCGTCCAAGGGTAAGGGCAAGACCGACGAAACCTTGCGTCAAAGCCAGTTTATTGCAGAGGGCAGTGTTGCGATCAAAGCCGTCAACGGTTTGAAGATCGATATCAACCAGGTCAATCAGCAAACCGTCAGCCAATCCATCGATGCGATGGTCAAGGCTGATCCGCAATTGGCATGGCTCAAGGACGCGGAAAAACGCGGTGATGTGGACTGGCGTCAAGTCAAAGAGATCCACGACAGCTTCAAGTACAGCAACTCCGGCTTGGGGCCGGCTTCGCAGATCATCATTGCGATTGTGATGGCAGCGGTCGTTGGACCGTTAGCGGCAGGCGCAATGGGAACCGCGACTGGAGGGATGGTTGCCGCCGGTACAATTACGGCGGAGACGGCTGCTGGTATTTCAGCCGCGGCAGGCGCCGTTGCAGCGGGAGCTGCAACTAACGCGACCGTCAGCGTTGTCAATAATCGCGGCAATCTTGGCGCCGTGTTCAAGGACGTGACTTCTTCAGATGCCATGAAGGGGTATGCCATCGCTGGCGTTACAGCAGGGCTGACGGCTGCATATTTTGATGGGTGGACTGGCACTGAAACGAATACGGCAATCGACAACGTAAGCACGACGAGCTCACTGAGCACTTGGAGCGGCGTCGGTCAATTTGCCGCCAATCAAGCGTTGCAGAACGGAACCTCCATGTTGCTGAGCAAGGCGCTCGGGCAGGGTGGCAGTGCCAGCGATGCGTTGAAAAGCGCGCTGTTCAACACCTTGGCGGCAGCAAGCTTCAACGCGGTGGGCGACTACACGAAGGGTGTGTTCGCCACCGGTACGCCACAGAAAATTGTGATTCAAGCAATGGTGGGCGGGCTTCTCGCCGAAGCTACTGGCGGTGATTTCAAAATCGGCGCCTTGGCAGCGGGGGCTAACGAGGCGCTAGTTGGGCATCTCTACGATCTGGTTAAAGGTGATCAAAACCTGCTGAGCATGAGCTCCCAGATGGTTGGGTTGCTTGCGGCGGCTTCGCAGGCGGATGGAGATGCCAGCAAGCTAGAGAAAGGTGCCTGGGTGGCGAGGAACGCTACGCAGTACAACCATTCATTGCATGAAATGCAAACCGTTGCATTGGATGAGCAACGTCGACGCAACCCCGATAACAAGGCCCGCCTCAATGCAGCTGCATGTGCATTGACCCACTGCAGTAAGTCCGTTCCGTCAAGTGATAAACGCTACGATGACCTCGTGAAACTGGAAACGCTAGGGCAAGGGTTTACTGAGGAACTCGCGTTACTTAAAAGCACAGGACAGTTTGATTATGGCGTTGGAGATCGGATAGACGACACCCTCAGTGCTCATGATGAGTTAATTAACGACCTAGGGTGGACGGGGAGTGCGGCCATGGAGGCGGGAGCGGGCACGCTCTCATATATTGGTATGGTCGGCTCCGCCCCTGCCTGCGTAAGCGTTGTAGGTTGCGCGGCACCATTCGCCTTGGGATCGATGGGAACTATCGCGTTTGCAAGCGCAGCTGAATCTTTCGACCAGACCAATGCCCCTTATATCTCAGCAGAGGGTGAGCGAGTTCTCGCTTCATTTGATCCTGCTCAGTATCCCGGAGAAGCGAGCCCGACCGGGGATCTCGGCTATAAGGCTGCTCAGTCGCTGGCAGAACTGCTAGCCGCGCACGTTGGGGGTAAGGCACTATCCGGAGAACTCTCCTCTGCTTTGAAAGGTGGCGCTACTCCTAATCTGGGTGGTACAGCAGATGAGCTTCTAAGCGGGGCAAAAGCGACTGCAGGTTCTGTAAAAGCTCAAGCGGCGCCTAGTTTTCCAAATCAATTCCCTGATCACCCAACAGGTGTTCCAACTCTTATCTCAGATACAAAATTGGCCCAAGGTGCAGGAAAATATAACTATGTTGTTCTTGAGGATGGCCAGTTAGTAATCGGACGAAAATTTAACGATGTGGGTGGTGGCCATATTGACCTTGCAAATGGCAAACCCGTTATTGCGGCGGGAGAGGTGAAGGTTTTGAGCGGGAAAGTTAAATATATTGATAATACCTCTGGGCACTATGAGCCCTCTGGCCACGCTGCTCAGGCCGCAGCAGAAAATGCATTTTCTCAAAAAGGGTTTGATGTGGCAGGTAAATACATAGAAAAAGTCTGGGTTCCAAGCCCGAACAATCCGAGAACAGGTGCGTGGGTGCCGAAATGAGTGACGTAATTAAGCAATTTGACATGCTTTGCGATGTGGCTATGGCTGCTTTTGGTGAAGAGTTAGAGATTTCCTATGAAATGTCTTTGTTGAATATTTTAGAGTTTGTGAAAAGTAATCCAGAATATAAGGATGATTTTGTAGGTGGATTTAAACTGATATTAATGTCTAATAACTCACCATTCGAGGCTGTGGCATTTTGCATGCGAGAGCTTCAATGGCCCGAAATTAAAGAATTTGTGATTTCAAAGATGAATCCTTCACAAGATCCTCGTAGTGAGGCTCTGCGAAGTGTATTGACTGCATATGACGAGTTTTGGCCCGATGCGGACATTTATCAGTACTACAGCATGAGTTAGTTTGTGCAAAAGGACCTGCGAGCGGCTTGCCGTCTGGTGAAGCAAGAGTAAAAAGGGGACAGATTTGAATGGCTCTTACTTAACGGCTAACTAGCTGATACACCTGCAAAAAATGAAAAAAAGGCTGGCCTTGGTCTACGGTGATAGTTGCGAACACACACCGATCAAGCAAGGACACAGCCCGAGTGAATCGTAGGCGCCAAATCGTCCGACATCAACAGCACCGTATGCGCCAGCAAAAAGGGGACAGGTTTATTTTTTGAAACGCAGAGGGCAGATTTGTTGGTTTTGCTCGGTTTGTAAATAGATCTGTCCCCTTTCCTTTTTGGAAGTTGCGGGCTCGGAGCGGGGAGTAATTAGACGTGGATTACTCGAGAATAATTAATCTTATTAAAGAGTCGGATTTCGTTGAGTTTGCTGATTATGGTGACGGGATTGCTGATGAGTGGATTTATAAAGCTGAAACTCGTCTTGGGTTGAAGTTGCCTGATAGCTATAAATGGTGGCTGAAGTGTTATTCTGGCGGGGAAATATCTGGGGAGGAGATTTATAGTATCTACGAAATGGATTTTGATAGTGTAAGGGGTGGTGATATCGTTTATATGTCAATCGTTAACGGTCGAAATGGGTTGTGTGGGAAAGAGAGGCTATTTATCTGTGAACCGCCGGGTGCAGGGGAATCATTTTATTTTGCCACGGACGATGGTCTTAATGATGGGGAGTATCCTGTTTATAGGCTTGATCTTTCTAATCAAGCTTCTAGTTTGTATGCGAAAAACTTTATCGATTTCTTAGAAAAAAGAATAATTTCTTTCAGTTGAATAATGATTATGCGTTTAAAAATGGTTGAGAAAGGCTAGGTCCAAAAGCGACAGGCCAGAATATACCTGACGTAATTAGCCCTACTTATCGAGAAAAAGGGGGCGGATTTATTTTTTTGCTAAGTACTTAAATAAATCTGTCCCCTTTCCTTCTGAACACTAATGAAGGGTTTTCAACTCATCTTGGGCTTAGCGGTGGTGAGGAAGTTAAGTATGCTGGATCTATTCGCTTCGGGAATAATGAAGGGCCAGAACGTGGCACTATAAAGAAGTGGGATGACAGCTCGGGGCATTACAAGCCTCCTGCTTCTTTGAAAGATAATTCTGGCTTGCCAAAAAACTTGTTTAACCCTAAATAGGCTTGGTATGAACGCGCGACAGATGGCACTTTGTAAACAGCTTGTAAAAATGAGCTCCGATCAAGCTGCCGACTGGTTGATTGATACATACCCAGTAGATTCTGATGAATGGGGCGAGGCAATATTGCTTCTGCCGCATCGGTCTTGGAAAAAAGCTGAACAGCAGCGCTTGGCAAGTTATTTTTTTAAAAAGCTGCCTTTTTCAGGTTATCGGGGATACGAGGCCTTCGCATCTATTATGTCCGTAGCTTCGATGGTCGGCTGTGTTAAGAATGCCTTGCCGGAAGATACGGCTAGGCGCGAATTATTACTCTATTATTTAGTTCCAGTGTTAAATCGTTCTGCAAAAAATGATTCAGATAGACGAATTATTCACGACTTTGTTATAGGGGTTTCATAGAGGAGGAAAAAAGAGGGCAAGTTTATTTTGTGAGGCGCTGAGGAGGCAGGCTCATTGCTTCTCTCGGTTTATAAATAGATCTGCCCTTTTTTTAATGGAGGGATCGAAAGGGGACAGATTTATTTTATGAGGTGAGCAGGCCAGTTGGTTTGTACGTTGATAAATAAATCTGTCCATTTTTTCAATTGCTACTTTAATTGTGCTGCGTTCCAATGAGAGGAAACAGATTTATTAGTGTGGTGGTGCTGGCTTTTTCATTGTTGGCTATCGTGTGGGGGGTGAGTACTTTTCTTGCGATGATAGTTGCAGTGTTAATTTCACTGTTGTTTCAGACTGATTCAAGTTGGGTTTTTATTTGGCTCGGGTTCCCTCTGTCATGGATATTTGCATTGTACTGGGTTGTTACTCGTTGGGACTACGTTAAGTCTTTTATCTCCGGGCGGGGGGAGTGAGAGAAAAAGGAAAAAGGGGACGGATTTATTTTATAAGGTGCTGAGGGGCGAGTTTATTGAATTCTCTCGGTTTTAAAAAAACTGTCCACTTTTCTCCAGATCTATAATTTTTTAGGATGTACTTGGAGTTACTCATGAAGAAAGCATCACTACTAATGTTGAGCCTGATCCTGACGTTGCCAGGCTGTAAATCCAACGTCAGAGACTCTTCCCCCACCGTGCTCAACGACGGCATCCAACTGCACCAAAACAAAGTGACCGTAGACGCCCAGCACGCCAAGGTGATCATGAAAGCGACGGGCAATGTCGTCCCTGTGGAATTTGCAATCAGGCGAGCGACGGACCCAGACCGGCGTATGGATGTGCAGGGGACAGTGGTGGATTCCGGTCGCGGCAAAGTGTTCGGCTGGATTGCCAAGCTCAACGAAACGGCCCACAGCGCGACCTTGAAGCATTTTCCTCAGTTGGAAGTGCAAGCTGATCCCGATCAGCCATTCGAGGTATCGGGTTACGCCACTGGCGAAAGTATCAACCGCGGTTATCGTTGCGGTCCGATCAGCACCATTTTCACGCCGGAGAAAGGCAAGGTTTATCTGGTGGAACTCCAGTTTGTGGGTGGGGGCTGTGAACTGAACGCCTATGACATCACGCAGCCTCAGGAGCGTATTCCTGTCGTAGGTAGCGCGCAAAACGGTGGCTTCGCCAACGCAGTCCCGGGCTGCAAGTCGGCAACGGACTCGGTGAATAATCAGCCGGTCACAACACAGTTTTGCATCAAGTCCATCATGCTCCAGCCTTCGCAGTATCGCGTTAGCGTCAACGACCAGACTGTTTTCAGCGGTACCGATTACGAGCGCGTTGCTTTCGTAAAAACCGTTAAGGAAGGGGCCGTAACCGGTGGTTGCAATGAAATGATCGAGGCGCAGGCGGGCACTACTCAAAAGCCTGTCGCCTTTAAAGACCTGCCAGCTGATTTAGTAGCGGGCTGCCACATTACTGCGGACGCTGAGGGCAGAGCCCAACCGTTTAGTAAAGATGAAGCCTGTGACAAGGTGTTCTACAAGGCCATGATGCCGGTTTTTGGCAAGGTAGTACCCGTCGAGGTGGCACGGCAATGTGTCGTCAGAATAGGGGAGCAGACAGTATTTGAGGATCGTTTCAGTTTCTGACTTAAGATTTGAGATGCGTTTATATGAGGATGTGCTCCTCCATAATATTTCGTTTATCTTCATTGCTAATTCTGTATCTATATACCTAAGGAGTAGTAATTCATATAGGAAAAAGGGGGCGGATTTATTTGCTTGCTCAGCTATTAAATAAATTCGTCCCCTTTTTCACCTTGAGTGATCCGTCGAAAACTATAGGGCCAACAATTATAAAATTTAAGCGTGAAAATCCAGATTCGAAAAGGCCGGGTACTATGGAGTTGACCTATACTGTCGATGGTAAAAGTCGAACGGTATCCTTTGAAAATGAAGCTGGCAAAATTCCAGAGATGAGTAATGGTTACTAAAGATTTAGAAATTGTGAAGGAGATATTTTCTTTGATTGAATCTGGAATAGTTTTTGGTTATGACTATTTCTGTTATGAGGTTGAGGTGGGTGAAGGGTACATGGAGTCGGTGCTGACTGTTGAGAAAAATGGCATTGAAATAACCGATGCTGATACAGATTTTAATAGTGCCAAGCTGTATAGGCTAATAAAGGAGTTGAGGGCAGAGGGCAAGGCGCGAGGTGAGGAATGGCTTTCTTTCGCAATATCCTATCGCCGTGAGGGTGAGGTGAAAACAAAATTTAATTACTGACGCTTAAATACACGATACCAGCAAAAAGGGATCGAAAGGGGACAGATTTATTTTATGAGGTGAGCAGGTCTGTTGGTTTGTACGTTGATAAATAAATGGGTGTCCCCATTTTTGCGCAGTGATCATCCATCAGTGGCCATGGAGCGACTTCCAGGACATGAACTCCGATGGTCGTAACCCGTAGCGCGCGAGCACCCCTTCGTGCAGGCGACGGAGTTCTTCGATGATCAGTGCTTGCACCTCCGGCTGCTCTCTTTCCGAAACATATTCCGCTACCGAGCGTTGAATACATGACAATGGGTCAAGTTCTGGGTGAGTGATGATTTCCCGAATGGTCTTCTTGATGACGTCTCGCCATGCCAGGCGTAAAGGGTCCGGCTCCGCAAGGTCTTGCTTGATTGCCAGATATTCCTGTGTTGAGCGTTCGTAGGCCCAGATATACAGGTCGCGAAGCAGCTCTACACGGGTCATTTCGTACACACCCAATGTGGCTCGGCTGTACGCCTGCTCCGGTACATCCAGAAAGGTCAGCGGACAAAGGTTGGCCCGGAACAAAGGGAGATTCGCTGCCAGTCGGGAGGTGCGTTTATTGATGTCGGCAAAAGGCTGCAAATAGGGCAGGTGCACCATCATGAAGAAAGACTGCTCGAACGGATCAGCGATCTGATTGGCTTTGCCAAGCAGGACGTCCATTGCATCTTCAATTTGCTGTGGCGTTGAGAGCGGGCGATAGGTACTTTTCCCGATGTCGACGGCGTGCTGGCGAATTCGGCCCTCGTCTGCTGGGTTGGGCAGCAGGTTTTCGGCCAAGGCGCTATGCAGGTTCATCAATGTGTAGCGGTTGAACTCGGCACTCTCGATGTTCTCGACCAAAAGCTCGATAGCTGTCTTATGGTTCAAGATCATCTGCGTTTCTATAGCGGCCTTGCCCTGTGCTGCCTTACCTTGCTCAATGAGTTGTCGTGTGTCGAGCCGTGAGTAGGTGTTCCCTTCCAGATGGCTTGATGCCCACGACAGATCAATCAACAAGCGATTCAGGACCGCCCGGCTATAAGTGCCTGCTGGCTCCGTCGCATCTGCGGTTTTGCCCATCCTGTGCAATTGGCGCCGCAACGACTCAGGTAAGTACCCTGTCTCGTTAGGACGATAGGCGTCCAGAAAGTCACGCTGGTAGCCCACCGGCTTGCGCGCTTCTGTGGGCTGGTTGATATAGGCGAGTATGTCCCGGCTGTCTGCAGATAATGGAATGAAGGCAGGGAAGGCATCGGTGTCAGTATTCAGGGCGTGGGTTTCGGCCTGGTGTTCTATTGCGAAATAACGTCGTGCCCTGCCTTCTCCCTGTGCAGTGATTTGGCTGCTTTCGACCAGGTTTGCAAGGATGCGCTGCGCCGTTCGCCGGGCGATTTCCGGGTGCTTGGTCAAAAGCTCTGAGAGGCTCGCCCCGCTCCTGGATGCCAGGATACTGTTCAGTATGTCGGTGGTCGAAGGCATGGTTATGTTGGCGCTGTTAGAGAAGATTTGGCGCGATTATGGCGCAGTTCTCAGAATCGCGCCATTTTGGATTGAAAATGTGGCGCAGTTCTTGACGAACTGCGCCACAGCTCATCGGAGTAGATAGATGTAGTTGCTCCCGACGGTGGGGGCTACGTTATGGCCATAGTCGCCCGTCTTCACTTACTCCGCCGCCTGCGCCCGCAATCGCCTGCCAATCACATCCATCACATCACACCCGTCGCGCAGCGCGATCGTCAGCATTTTGCAAAAGTCGGAAAGCACCAGCGTGTCGGAACTGATCTCCGAGCGGAACGCGATGTTTTCCAGCAGTTGAGTCACGGTGCGGATGCGGTAGTCAGCGGTTTCGAAGAGGACATCAAGCGGGGCTTCGGTGTCGATCAGCAGGGTAGCGGGGGTGCAGTCGACGCCGGTGATGGGCATGTATCGGTTCATCGGTAGGACCTCATTCAGTTGAAAGGAGCTACCTCGTTGCCGGGTCGCCAAACCCGAGTCGCCATTGGAACGACGAGGGACTATAGCCCCCTCTGTCCGAGCGCTACAAGACGTCACTTTCCGAGCTTCATGTAGGATTTTTGGCACATCAGTGGTTGTATTTTTCTGCGTCACTTTCGACCTTGACATAGGCCGCATAGGCGAATAGATTTTCGCCCAGCAGCTCAGTACAGCGCGCAGGCAATTGTTAGAACCTGCCCAGCAGTCCTGGGCTTTTTTTTGCCCAAGGAAAAGCCAGTGAAGCGAACCGCCGTTCTCATTGATGGAGGATTTTTCTTCCAGAGGGTTATGTTTTTCGGCCGCAAATATTTCAGCAAGGAACTGCTGTTATCCGCCGACCAGATATCCCAAATCATAAAAAAGCTCGTGAAGCTTCACATCGAAGACGAACGCTCAGCGAGTCGCGAGCTTTATCGAATCTACTACTACGACTGCCCGCCCCCCTCCAATCAGGTTCGATTACCCATAATCCCTGACGGTCATAAATCTGCAGGGCATATGGATTTCAAGGCTCATCCTCCCTATAGATTGCGAAGAGACCTTCACGATCAGCTTCGATCGAGCCGAAAAACGGCGCTTCGACTGGGCGAACTGGCCAAAAGCGGTGACTGGCAACTCAATTCTCATTCCCTTAAGGCCCTGTTGCGTGGTGAGAAGGTCTGGGCAGAGCTCACGAATGACGATTTCCATTACAAAGTCGAACAGAAGACTGTCGATACCAAGTTAGGCATGGACATCACGACTCTCGCCCTTGAAAAGCTCACTGATGTCATCGTTTTGGTCGCTGGTGATTCAGATTTTGTGCCGGCTGCGAAACTGGCGAGGATGAAGGGAATCGATTTCGTACTTGATCCGATGTGGGCCAATACGACTGGGAGCTTAAGCGAGCACGTAGATGGCCTTCGCTCTTTCGATATCGTCCGTCTCATTAGAGATGTCACCGGCCAATCGGTTACCACTCGGCCCGACTGGTGGGATGCTCGGACGAAGAGTGCGGCGCAGCTATATGAGAATGTTGAGATTGCCGTTGCTGGTGATCTGGAGCCTGATCCTGGATTGATATCTCAGGGCGCTGTGCACCCACAAACAACAGGCAGATGAACCCCGTTTCGCAGCACACCCTGCGCCCGCTCAATTCGGACTAGTAAACCGTGGCAACCCCCAACCGCAACGCTCTTATCACCCAACTCGCCGCCAACCCCGATGACATCGCCGGACGCGCTTCGCTCTATCGCGATCTGCTCGACAGCGGGGAGGCGTCACTGGAAGGTTTACGCGTCGCGGCGGGCCTGGGCGATCCGGCGGCTAAGGTGGTAATGGCGCAACTGAACACCACCGCCCATGCAAATCGCCCCGGGCCATGGCTGTCGCAACTGCATGGCCTGCCGGTCGACCATCTGGAGTTGAACGACGCCGAGCCGCAGTGGTGTGACGCCCTGGCCGGGCTGCCCTTGCGCACGTTGGTGCTCAACAGTCCGAGGTTTATCTGCGGCCCGGAGACATGGCAACGTTTGCCCGCCAATGCTCTCGAAACCTTGGCGGTCAGTAATTTTTCCCGCGACGATAACGCCAATTGCCTCCCGTCGCCCGCACGCTTGCGTCGGCTGAAGTTGCAAACCTACGGCGAGGACTTCGATGACAGTTTCCTCCGTCAACTGAGCGACAGCCCGTTGCAGGAACTGTCGTTGAACCGTTGCGATGAGATGACCGACGAGGGCCTTCGCGCACTGTCGCGCCTCAAGCTGCGCTCCCTGACCTTGCAACGCGTGGGCGAGCTGACGTCCCGTGGCATGGCGCACTTGGCAAGTCATCCCCTCGAACAGTTGTCCCTCAGTGGCAGCGGCGCGATCCTCGACGATCCGTCCTGGCTTGGCGAGCTGACGGGGTTGCGCTCGTTGAGTCTGGATGACTGTTATGCAAGCGAGAACGTGCTGCAGGCGATTAGGGGGCTGCCCCTGGAAAAGCTTTCGCTCCAATCTGCGTTCATCTGCGAAGACGATCTTGAAGTGCTGGAGGGAATGCCGCTCATGGAGCTGGACCTCAAGTGCCTACGCCAAGTGATCGAGCGGCTCGACGTGCTGCACGAGTTTCCGCTCAAGCGATTGGGACTCTCCGATGTGCAGGGCGTCTGCGCCAGTACGTTGAGTGATCTGCGCGGGTTGGCGTTGGAGTCCCTGGAGCTGTCCTTGAACGACATCACTTGGAAGGAGCTGAAACAACTGGCTGGCCTGCCACTTAAGCGGCTCAATCTGAGCTTTTGCCAGGGCGTCGACGGTAAGGTTTTGCGCAAGCTCACCGAGTTGGAACTACCGCTGGAGCAACTTGAAATAAGCGGCCTGAACCTGCGCGATGCCGACCTGGCTTGTTTGCGGGGGCTGCCCCTGCAGCGCCTGGGTTTGTATGACAGCCCTTGGCTGACTGACGCCGGGGTGGCCCATCTTGCCGGCATGCCGCTGCGGGACCTGACGCTTGGGGCGGATCCAGGGGAATCGCGGATCACGTCGGCCGTGGTGCCCGTGTTGGAGCAACTGCCGCTGCAAACACTGTGGTTGCCCAACTGCGCTGGGATCGATGCAAACGGTTGGGATCGCTTGGCCAGGTTGCCAGCCCACGTGACAGGTCCGGGCATCTGACGCGCTGATAGGAATAGGCTGTGCCCAGGGGCCAATCTCTTTCGTTGCAGCAAGGAGAACCATTAAATCAAGTGTTGTCCGTTTTATTGGCAGCACGCATAAAGTCTACGAACGCACGCAACTTTCCGGGCATGTACTTGCGGTGTGGATAATAGAGATGAAAAGCATCGTCCAGTACGCTGTGCTGTCTCAATATCTGCCGCAACATGCCGTTTGCCAGCTCTTGTTTCGCAAAGTCTTCCAGAACGAATGCAATGCCGTGGCCTTGTATTGCAGCATCAAGGACAGATCTCATTTCGTCGAAGATAAAGCGTCCTTGAACGTCGACTTGAACCATTTGACCTTGATCTTCAAACTTCCACTCGTACAGCCTGCCGCCAACGGAATAGCGCTGGCGAATGCAGTTGTGGTTTAGCAAGTCATCGATGGTTTGCGGTTCACTTCTCTCGCGGAAATAATCCGGCACCGCCACCACGATTCGTTTTTGTAATGGCCCCAGCTGCACGGCGATCATGTCATTTTGTACTTTTTTCCCCATCCGTATGCCGATATCAAATCCGGCGTTGACGATATCGCTAAGTTGATTGTCCAGTGATATCTCGACATTGATCAGCGGGAATTTTTCAAGGAACGAAGCCAGGTGCGGCTCAATCAGGATACGGTACGCAACGTATGAAGAATTAACGCGTACGGTGCCCGACGGTTGATCTGCCGCGAGTAATGCTTGTGACAAGGAATTTCTGATCTGAGCAAGCGCAGGTGCTAATGCTGCGTTCAATGACGCGCCAGCCTCAGTCAAACTGACACTACGTGTTGTGCGATTGAACAGTCGCACATTCAGTTGCGCTTCCACATTCTTGATCGTGCGTGATGCCGCAGTTGGCGTGATGCCCATTTCCGCGGCGGCGCGAGCGAAGTTCAAATGCCTGGCAACGGCCTCGAAGGTTAAAAGACCTGGAAGATGCACCTGTGGAGGAGG
Organism: Pseudomonas sp. CFII68; assembly: GCF_000416195.1. Taxonomy (NCBI): domain Bacteria; kingdom Pseudomonadati; phylum Pseudomonadota; class Gammaproteobacteria; order Pseudomonadales; family Pseudomonadaceae; genus Pseudomonas; species Pseudomonas sp. CFII68. Next base: position 166,464 of record NZ_ATLN01000123.1, on the reverse strand, counting down.
GATCGCGCCCTCTATGCGTTCAGCGAGAGGTGGCTGCTCGATTATGATCTTATTGCTCATACTGTATGTCCACTTGTGATCATTCACGTCATTATTGCCGATCTCCATACTGGTTACAGCAAGTAACTTCATCACGGATCGCGACAGCGCAAAGCTGTTCTTCAATCCGGTTACTCGGCCCATCATTCCAGAGCAGAACAATGAGCAAGATTTTTGAACCGTTGACTTTACGCGGCGTCACCCTGCGCAACCGCTTCGTCCTTAGTCCGATGTGTCAGTACACGGCGACAGAGGGTCATGCCAGCGATTACCACGCCGTCCACTACGGACGTTTCGCTCTCGGTGGCTTCGGCCTGCTGATGGTCGAGGCTACGGCGGTCTCTCCCGAAGGACGGATCACACACGGCGATCTGGGCCTGTGTGATGACGCTCATATACAAGGCCTGTCACGCATCACCGCTTTTGCCAAGGCCTATGGCGCAACGCCCGGAATTCAGATTGGACATGCTGGACCTAAAGCCAGCATCCAACGAGCCTTTGAAGGGAACGGTCCACTGGATGAACGCGATGCAGCACGCGGAGAACACCCTTGGGTAGTGGTGTCACCGAGCGCACGCCCAGCCGCTGAGGGCTGGCTGGTGCCTGACGCGTTGGATGCAAACGGCATCGCCAAAGTACGTTCAGATTTTGTCGCGTCGGCACGACGCGCCTTGCGGGCAGGTTTCGATGTGCTGGAGCTGCACTACGCACATGGCTTCCTGCTTAACGCGTTCTTGTCACCGCTGACCAACGACCGCACCGATGAATACGGTGGCGGCTTCGAGAACCGCATTCGCCTGCCTCTGGAGATCGCTCGCGAGGTGCGTGAGGTCTGGCCGCAGGACAAGCCGCTGTTCGTACGCTTATCGGCAGTCGATGGCAGCAGCAGCGGTTGGACAATCGACGACAGTGTCGCTTTGGCCGCGGCGTTGAAGAAGATCGGCGTCGACGTCGTTGATTGCTCGTCCGGTGGCTTCGGCGTCTACGAATACCCCAACGGCTATGGATTCCAGGTGCCGTTCGCCGCGCAGATTCGTCGCGAGGCAAAAATCGGCACCATGGCCGTGGGACTCATCAACGATCCGTGGCAAGCCGAAGCGGTGATCGCGTCTGGCCAGGCCGACTTGGTAGCGCTTGGCCATGCAGCTCTGCGCAATCCACACTTTCCATTGCACGCACAACAGACGCTAGGGGCCGTTAGCCCAGGGGCCTCGTATGCCAACTGGAATGTTCAGGTCGGCTGGTGGCTCGACCATCGCGAAAGCAAACTTCTCCAATTGGGCCCATGGGCCCCAACGGTTGACGCCGCGGCGAGTGGCCGCATGAATTGATTCCCATGCCGGCCAAAGCGGCTGGTACTTACAACGACCAGGAGTGAAACATGAGCAAGCCTACCTACGTGCACGACTATCAAGCCATCGTCGAGGTACTGAACAAATACAACGAAGGCTGCAAACAGGCAAAAAGCGGCATCATGAAACCCGCTTTCAGCGAGCAGGCGACCATCTTCGGCGTCGATGTCGAGGGCAAGTTGGTTGGCGGTCCGATCCAAGGGCTGTTTGATGCTATAGACAACCCGCCTTTTCGCCCGTCACCCGAAGCTCAGAGTGTATTCGTCAGCATCGATATCGTGAGCACCGCCGCCAGTGCACGCATCGACACCAACGACGTCTCGGGCTTCTCCTTCACCGACTTCTTCAACCTGCTGAAGATCGAGGGCAAGTGGACCGTGGTCAGCAAGATCTACCACACCCACGTCACACCCTGACACTAAGGCTGCTGGATCCTCGCGCTCGGGTTTCCAGCGGCAAGGGAACCGGGACAGACCACGTTTTGTATGTGGTTTCATCGATGCAAACGCTAGTCTGTCCTTTTTTCCACGGAAGGTTGGGACCGCTTGGCCAGATTGCCAGCCCACGTGACAGGTCCGGGCATCTGACGCGCTGATAGGAATAGGCAATGCCCCAAGGCAAACCGGCATAGGTGGGTCATTTTTCGATCGTTACCATGGCCTCCTGTTTATCCATTGGAGTTCACCATGCACAACAGAAAAAACCTCTTCATCACCGGCGTGAGCAGTGGCCTGGGCAACGCCCTGGCGCAAGAAGCACTTGCAGCGGGCCACCGTGTCATCGGCACCGTGCGCAGTGAGGCGGCGTTGCAGGCCTTCGAAGCGCTCTCCACGGAGCGTGCCCATGGCGTGATCCTGGATGTCACCGAGTTCGATCGAGTCGATAGCGCGGTGGCGGAGATAGAAACCACTTACGGCCCGGTCGATGTCCTGGTCAACAATGCCGGCTACGGCCATGAAGGCATTTTCGAAGAATCGCCGCTGGAGGAGATGCGTCGCCAGTTCGACGTCAACGTGTTTGGCGCGGTGGCGGTGACCAAGGCCTTCGTGCCGTATTTTCGCCAGCGCCGTGCCGGTCATATTCTCAATATCACCTCCATGGGCGGCACGATTACCATGCCGGGCATTTCCTATTACTGCGCGAGCAAGTTTGCCCTCGAAGGCCTCTCCGATACGCTGAGCAAGGAGCTGCTACCGTTCAACATCTTCGTGACCGCGGTGGCGCCTGGTTCGTTTCGCACCGACTGGGCGGGGCGTTCGATGCAGCGTACGGCACGGAGCATTGCCGACTACGACGCCAGTTTCGATCCGATACGTAAAGCGCGCGTGGAAAAAAGCGGCAAGCAACTGGGCGATCCTCGGAAAGCGGCGCAAGCGATGTTGCAGATCATTGCCAGCCCGACGCCTCCTGCGCATGTGTTGTTGGGCAGCGATGCACTGAACCTGGTGCGCGACAAACTCAGTCGTGCGACCAGTGAGATCGATCAATGGGAAGCGCTGACCCGTTCGACCGACGGTTGAGCGGCCAGCAAAGGGGCATCAATGACTCAGGCCTCAATCACCTCGCGCATGGTGCAGTTGATGGAACAGCTTGCGCCGGTCGAGGGCTACAACCTCAGCGCGCTGGAGGACATCCGTTTTCTGCGTTCGAACCGGCCGCTGACGCGCACGCCGGTGTTGTATGAGCCCGGTATCGTGATCCTGTGCCAGGGGCGCAAGCGCGGTTATCTGGGTGAGGACGTCTACGTGTATGACGCCCAGCACTACCTGGTGGTGTCTGTCCCGGTTCCGTTCACCATGGAGACCGACGCCACCGAAGCTGAGCCCATGCTGGCGGTCTACATGCGCCTCGACTTACAACTGGCCAGCGAGTTGATGCTGCAAGTGGACGAGACCCTCGGCCCCAGCGATGCCCAACCCAAAGGTATGTACGCCTCGCCCATGGACGATTTGCTGCGCAGCTCGACGCTGCGTTTGCTGGAAGCCATGAGTCGCCCGGGCGAAGCGCAAATACTCGGGCCGTCACTGGTACGGGAAATCTACTACCGGATCCTGACCGGCGAGCAGGGCGGCTCGATGCGCGCCGCGCTCAGTCGCCAGGGGCACTTCGGCAAGATCACCCGGGCGATCCGCAAGATCCACAGCTGCTACCACGAGCACCTGGACGTCGAAACGCTCGCCCACGAAGCCAACATGAGCATCCCCAACTTTCACCTGCACTTTCGCAGCGTGACGGACTCCACGCCCATGCAGTACTTGAAATCGACACGCCTGCACCAGGCGCGATTACTGATGCTGCGCAGCACCATGAGCGCCTCGACGGCGGCGTTCAACGTCGGCTACGAAAGCGCCTCGCAATTCAGCCGCGAGTTCAAGCGGATGTTCGGGCGAACACCTCAGGCGGAGATTGAATGGATGAAGGCGACTTATGCGTTGCCGGCGCCTGCTGAGCCGTCTGTTTATGTTTCGTCGCATTAGCGGTGGGCTGGATCCTGCCGGGGATGAAATTGTTCAAAAATTTATAGATTGAGCATAAGTAACCGCAGTATTAAATCTTATTGGTTATTTATTGTTGTTTTCTCATTCTGTTGATGTGACTACGCAATTTGCCTCAAGTTATGTTCATTTATGATTGGATCCAATGTTCGGTGGCGTCAGATGCCGAACCGGCCCACCTATGGACGTATCAAAAAGGATAAACGCCATGATGCTGAAGGATCCTTCCAGCAAATATCGACATTTCACCACCGTGGATCTGCCGGACCGCACATGGCCCGGCCAGGTCCAGTCCGTTGCGCCTAGCTGGTGCAGCGTCGATATGCGCGATGGCAATCAGGCCTTGATCGAGCCGATGAATGCCGAGCGCAAGCGTCGTTTCTTCGACCTGTTGGTCAAGGTCGGTTTCAAGGAAATCGAAGTAGGCTTTCCAGCCGCTTCGCAGACCGACTTTGATTACGTGCGCGAACTTATCGAAACGGGGGCGATTCCCGATGACGTGACGATTCAGGTCATGACTCAAGCCCGCAGCCATCTCATCGAGCGCACGTTTGAGGCATTGAAGGGTGCTCCCCGCGCTATCGTGCATGTGTACAACGCGACCGCACCGGTGTTTCGAGACGTGGTATTCGGTGTTGACCGCGCCGGGTGCATCGAGATTGCCACCCAGGCCACTCGCGAAATCAAACAGCACATGGACAACAATCCCGAGACGCAGTGGACCTTCCAGTATTCCCCCGAGACCTTTTGTTTCACCGAGTTGGATTTTGCATTGCAAGTCTGCGAGGCGGTGACGGACGTCTTCGCACCAACGCCTTCCAACAAGATGATCCTGAACCTGCCGACGACCGTCGAAGTCTCCACGGCCAATGTCTTCGCCGATCAGATCGAATGGTTTTGCCGGCATTTCAGCCGTCGTGACAGCGTGATCATCAGCGTCCATCCGCACAATGACCGGGGCACTGGGGTTTCCACCGCCGAGCAAGCCTGCCTGGCCGGTGCCGAACGGGTCGAGGGCACGCTGTTCGGTAACGGCGAGCGAACCGGCAATGTCGATATCCTCACCCTGGCCATGAATCTCTACACCAGCGGTATCGATCCGCAGCTGGATTTCTCGGACATCCTCCACGTCCAGCGCGAGGTGGAATACTGTAATCAGCTGCCCACGCATCCTCGCCATCCTTACGCGGGCGAGCTGGTGTTCACGGCCTTTTCAGGGTCGCATCAGGACGCGATCAAGAAAGGCTTTGCCGTGCGCCAGGCCAACCCCGATGGCTTCTGGGAAGTGCCTTATCTGCCTATTGATCCGGCGGATATGGGGCGCAGTTATGAGGCGGTCATTCGCGTCAATAGCCAATCCGGCAAAGGCGGCGTGGCCTATCTGCTGGAACAGCATGGGGTCGTGATGCCGCGCCGGTTGCAGATGGAGTTCAGCAACCTGGTCCAGCAAGAGGCGGATGGGTCGGGCCAGGAGATCAGTAGCGAGATGATCCTTGCGTGCTTTACCCGGCATTATCTGGAGGAGGGCAAGCCCTACACGTTGTTGCCGCCTAAATTGGTCAGCGAAGGCGCTGTGACTTACCTGGAGGGCGTGCTCGACATGGGCGGCACCCAGTTCGACCTCAGCGGTGAGGGCAACGGTCCGCTGGCGGCGCTGGTCGATGCATTTGCCCAGCGTGGCGTTCACTTCGATATCGCCGATTATCATGAGCACGCTGCTCGCGATGGGGCTCAGGCCGAAGCACTGGCCTATGTCGAGATTCGGGTGAATAACCGGCTGCTATTCGGTGCCGCGCGCGACGGCAGTAGTTTGCTGGCGTCGCTCAAGGCGGTGACAAGCGCCGTCAATCACGCATCGCGCCTGGGGCTGCTCAGCGTGATGCGCGCTGCGGTGCCTTGCTGACAGGGTTGCGTGTACAGCCCGGCGCCGCTGCTGTGGCGCTCTAGCGCATATCCGCATAAGGCGAGATCGGCTCCACCGGTAGCGGCAGGTTGCCTTGCCAAGGGTCAAATGTGTAGCGCAAGTAAAGCAAGGCCCGACTCGGGGCGTAGCCTTCGCTGTGCTGCCAGGTGATGCCGGCGCCCAGGACCAGGTTATCGGAAAGGCGACGCTCCACGAGGCCCTGGACACGTAAATTGTAGCCGTTGCTGCTACTGCCACTCTTGGTCAGGGACGGGTTGTCCACCAGCGTCTTGTTCGATTGCGCCAGCAGGCTCTGCAGATCAGCTTCGCGATTGTCTTTGGGGTAGAAATCAGAGCCGTCGATTTTCGCGAACGACCAACCCACTGAGCTTTCGAGCAGGGCCGACCAGTCAGCGTTACGCCAGGCGTAGTTCACCGGCACGCTGACCGAGTAGTACTGCTGTGGGCTGTAGTAGCCGCCCTGGCCGAGTGTGTCTTCGCTCAAGTCCTTGTCGAAGCCCATGTACATCAGGGTCAGGCCAGTGCGCAGACGTTCGTCGGCACGTTCCACCAGGCGATAGTAGTAACCGCCCATGGCTGTGCGCCGTTGGTTGTTCTCAACGTTCTGCCCCACTAACCAATGACTGCTCAGGCTTGCCCACACGCCATCCTTGGCGCCTCGGTCATGGCTCAGGCCCAAGGTGAAGCCGTTGGCGGTGACGCCGCCCCACTGGGTTCCGGTGACCGGATCGACCGCACCGGCATACGACACCAGTGAGTTGGTCAGGGGGCGTCGCGATGCCGTGAGGCGGTAGTCCAGGCTGCTCCAGTCGCCGCTGTAGGTGACACCGCCCACCCAGTTCGACACGGTGAATTCTTGTGGCGTATGGCCAAGGTCGAAGGCCCATCGATCATCGTGCCAGCCCATGCCCAGCTGGGTGCCGCGCACGCTCTGCGAAGCGCTGGTGCAGCCATTCACCACCACCGCGCACAAACCGAACCGGTCGCTGCTGGAAAAATTGCTGACATCCAGATTTATGTCTTCAGCCTGGACAAAGCCCTGCCCTTGCGCCACCGGTGCGTCGATGCGCAGGATGGTGGTTTGGGTGGTCAGGTCCGAGACCCCCGAGGAACTGTTGTCGGTGCGCCAGGCGAGGTCGTGGTACAGGTTCACCGTCGGATTCTGCTTTTGGTACAGCTCGTCGACGTCGCTGCGGATGCTGCGCTTCAACCAGTCATCGCTGTCGCTGGCACGGCTGGCCAAGGTCATGGCGCGGTTGTCGCGCGGTTGGGCCTGTGGCGGTTCGATCATCCTTGCCGCGCCCATGCTGCGCGCATAGTCATCCAGGGCCCGCTGCGGCTCTTCCCGGGACAGCAGACGCGCCGCATCCCGATAGACCAACGGATCACTTTGCGGGGTCTTGAGCAACTGCGCGAACAGCGCGTTCGCACGCGTCTTGTCGCCCAGCGACGCCCAGGCATTGGCCAGCCGGCGCTGAAACGACACATCCGCCGGTACCGGCGCCGACACGGCCATAAGACTGACCTTGGCGGCGTTCGGTTGACCGCTGGCGATCAGCACTTCGCTCAGGCCGAGTTGGGCCTCGGTATTTTTCGGCACGCTGGTCAGCACCTTGCGATAGCGGCTTTCGGCCTGTACCAGGTCGCCGCGCTGCTGCGCCCAGTCGGCCAGGGTCAGGTAGTCGTCAGTGGTCGGCGCGCGCATCAGCAGCGCTTCGGCCTGGGCCTCATGGCCGCCGTCGCGTAGCGCTCGGGCCTTCGCGAGCAACTGGCGACGCTGCAGACGAGCCCACAGCGCGTTCATGTTGTCGCTCCAGGCGGCACGGGGGATCTGTTGCAGCGTGCCCATGGCATCGCCGTCACGCTCGGCATTGGCCAGAAACAGGCCGTGGGCATAGCGCGCGTCGGCGTTCTGGCCGCGACGTTGTAACAGCCAGTGGAAGCTTTGATCGGCCTCGGCATTGAGACCACGTTCGCGTTGGGCATTGGCCAAGCGGTACACCAACCAGGGATTGTCCGGGTCCAGCACGCGAGCCTTGCTCAAGGCTACCGTCACCTGCGCCCAATCGCTGCGCCGGGTAGCGCCATCGGCCTGCGCATTGAGGCGATCCAGCGTCAGTTCCCGACGCACGCTTTGGAACTCTCGCTGTTCTTTGGGCGTCAGGCTGTCGAGGTAGTGCTCGGCCTTTTCCGGTGATTGCGACTGGTACAGGCGGACCATCGCACGCACCGTGCTTGCATTGCTCGGATCGAGCTTGCGCGCGCGCACCAGCAAGGCTTCTGCGGTGATGTCATCGGATTCGCCCTGGGCAACGTAGGACAAGCCGATCAGCGGCGCAGGGTCGTTTGGCTTGGCTTGGTTCGCCTGCCGGTACCATTTTTTTGCAACGGGATAATCCTTTCGCTCAAGGGCTTCATCACCCTTTTGCAGCAGCATCCACTGATGGTTGGCGGCCTTGAGATCCTGCCATTTGGTCATCCAGAAGGTGTCCTGCTCGATGGACGAGGCTTTGATGAAAGCGTGGTATGCCGCTTCGTGCCTGTTCTGGCGCATCAGCGAAACACCCAGCGAGCCGAGCAGGCTTGAGTCTTGCGGGTAACGCTTGATCGCCCGACGCAAACTGGCTTCAGCGCCGACGTGGTTGCCGGCCTCAAGCAATGCCTTGCCTTTGACTCCGGCCTGCCAGGCCGGATCAGCCAGGTATTGCTCCTGCTCTTGCAACTGTTTAGTCGCGTCAGGGCGCAAGCTGGTATTGGGATAGAGCTTCAGAAACACACGCCAGCCCTGCGCGGTTTCGGGCCCTACCGGTTGTTCGAGCCAATAGTTGTATTCGCGCTCGGCAGCGTTGTCGCTGGCGTTCGGATCGCCAGCCAATTGATGCAGGACGTCCAGCGCCTCAGGATCACGCTTTTCGGCAAACAGCAGGCCGGCCAAGGTTTGGCGCAGCGAGGCATTGCCGGGGTACTGCCGGTCCAGTTCGCGCAACTGCTCGATCACGACAGGGCGCTCGGCCTTGATGCCGCTACGCACATTCAGATATTCCAGAGCCGTGGCAAAGTCCGGCATGTCATCGCCGAACAACTGTCGATAGGCCTTGATAGCGTCTTCAAAGCGGCCGGCGACGGCCAGCAGGCGCGCCTCCTGCAGGGCCCGTTGACCGTCGGCACCGTGCATTTTCAGCAAGCTCTCGGCCTGACGCAGGGCCGCCGTACCTGGCGCCTGTTGGCGCAGTTGGGCGACCAGGCGTTCGGCTTCCGGTTGATTTTTTTGCAGCAGTGCCTGGCGGACTTCGACAACTTTCACCTGCGCATTGTCCGGGGCGATCAGCTCCAGACGAGCCAGCGAGTCATGGACCAGGTCTTCGCGGTACAGCGCCTCACCAATGCGGACCTGCTCCAGCAGCCATTGCTGCTGGTCGGGCGGGCTGAGAGGCTCGCCCAGGGCGACCCCATAAACGCTGCTCAGCAGCAGCCCGAAACCGATCATTTTTTGCATGCGGCAATCCAGTTTGGCACGAGGCGTCCGTTCTTATCGAAGCGATAACGTTGTTGGTCCCAGCCCTGCCCGAACAGCATCAGCGATTGGTTGTAATAGGCATCTGCCAAGGGCGGCTGTTGTTGCAGGCGTTGGCGTTGGGTCTTGAGGGCCGCCACGCTGTCCGGGCTGGCAGCCAGCAAGGGCAGCAATGCAGCACTGAAACCAACCGGGCCGGCGCCATTGTCAAGACCGGTGAGTGTGTCGACTTTTTCCGGAACGTGGCCCCGCCGCGCAGTCAGGTCCAGCATGGGTTTGAAGTGTTCGATCAACCGGGTGCGCCCGGGGGTATCCTTGTCCAGCATGCCCAGCCAGAGGTAGACACGAATGGCGTCATAGCTACCAACGCTGCCTTTCTGACTGTCCACGGCCCAACCCTGCCCGGGTTTCCACAGTTGCCAGTCGGGTACCAGGCCCTTGGGTGAACTTTCGATCAGCAGACGCTCGGTGTTGCTGGCCAGCTCCGCCCAGATCGGTGCTTCGAGGGCGAAGCGTGCCAGCAATTGCGGCGGCAGATAGCTGGCATTCAGGCGCCAACCCTCGGCGTTTTCGAATCCGGAGTCGCCGGGCAACAGCATCAGGCCCAGGCCTGGTAGCTTGCGCAGGCTTTGTGCCGCACTGCGCCAGAGCAGGCTGCGGCCCAAGGCCAGGTAATCCGGTTGGTGCCACAGACGCCCGGCTTCCAGCAGGCTATAGGCGATCCACAAGTCGGCATCGGTGGCGTTGTTGCTATCCAGTACCTGCCAGCGGCCAGCGTTGTCGCGGCCCCACTGCCATGCCGGAAGCTGCCGGTTAAGGTCTCCGCCGGCCAGGTTGTCCTGAGTCCAGCGCAGCACTTTGGCGAAGCTATCGCGGTCATTGCCCAGCAGCGCGAAAAACAGCCCGTAGCTCTGTCCTTCGGACGTGGAGATCAACTGCTCCGAGGAGTGGTCAATGACCCGTCCGTCCGAGCTGAGCATCGCCTGACGAAAATTCTGCCAGGCCGGCCAAGCGCATTCAGTAGCACCGGCAAAGCCAGGCGCTACGATCAACGCGGCCAAGGCCAGCGCGAAGAAAGCTTTCACCCGACTACTCCTGACCAGCCAGGCGACGACGGGCAGCCCAACGGAGTGCGCGCCACAGCAGGAATGCCGTCAGCAGCACACTGATGGTGGCCATGACCGCTAGCAGGATCGGGTGCTCGGACAATTGGTACCAGAGCAGCAGCCACCACGGAAGGTGGCCGACGAAGTACTGCTGGCCCACCCAACTGCTATCTACGCCACTGCTGCGGATCAGCGCCACGGAACCGGCAACGGCGTCCATTTTTCCCACGTCGCCCAGGGTGTCGCGCAGCAGTTGGTAATCGGCGTCATCGCTCGCCAGCAAGGCCACGATGCTGCGCTGTGGGTGATACGGCGACTGCAAGCCAACGATGGCGGCGATCGGTGCCTGGGCGCTGACGTCGATGCGGTTGGCACCCAGGTCGCGTTCATCGCTGAACTGACCGGCGCGGGTCGACTTGCCGCTCTGTTCGTGGGACGGTTTGAGTAGCCAGGCACGCGTCTTGTCCAGCACCAGATTGGCATCGGCACCATCGCCCACGCCCGGCGCCATGGCGCCGAACACCAGCAGATCGACATCCGCCTTGGCGTCGTCCCAGTTGTCCGACAGCCGCAGGCCAAACGCTGGCAGGCCTGAGCGCGCAGAGATTCCGGCGATGGTCTCGAACACCGTACTCAGTTGCACAGCACTGCTGTGGGTCGGCACCATCACCAGGGTTTGCGACAGGTCAGCCATACGGCTGTATGGAAAACCGCTTCGGGCAAGGGCGCGCAGGTCGGGCATGGCGATGTAGTGATAGTAACCAGACAGGTCGATGGTCGACTCTTCATCAATCACGGCCTGGTTGTTCACCGGCAGTGAAGTCTGGCAACGGTCGCGCTGGGCACTGCCAAAGGTGCTGGCGAAGTTGAAGTCGAAACGCAGGGTGTTACGGTCGCCAATCTTCAGCGCTGGCACCAGCAACTTGTCGCTGTGGTTAGCCGACTCGTTGGACAACACCGCCAGGCGCAGCTCCTCCAGACGGCTGTCGGTCTTGCTTTGCAGCGCCAGGCTGGTGATGAACTGGTTGTTCAGGCTGATGCTCAAGCGCGATTCGTCGTTGACCGACGGTGGTGTGTAACGGAACTTGGTTTGCAGCCCAATCCCTTGGTTACGCCAGACGAACAGGTCAGGCGGCAGATTCACGTCCACCGTGATGGGCCGTGGCTGCAGCCCGTTGGCCTGAAGCTGCTCGGGGTACTTGATCAACTCGGCGAAACGTACCGAGCGGTCCGTGCGCATCCAGTTCGGCGCGTCATAAGGCACCCGAGGCTTGAGCTGCTCGACCTTGTTGACCGTTACGCTCGAGCCTCGGAACGCGCCTGCGCCCAAGGCCAGGGCGCGGGCCGCTACAGCCAGGTCATCTTCATTGCGACCCAATACCAGCAACACTTTGCTGTAGGGATCCTGCGGGTTGTCGATCATCTGTACAACGGGGGCATCCACGGCCGGGAACTTGTCTGTGTCAGCCAGAAAGGACGGACGATGATCGTTGGTGGCAAAGACAATGGCCGACTTGGCGCGATGGTGTTCATCAGCGGGCGGCAGCTGGTCGAACAGAACCGGGAACTGCGCACCACGCCAAGCGGCCAGACTGCCGAAATAGGACACCAGGATTCCGGCTGCACGCTGCTCGCCCAAGGTCGGCGCATCGGCCAAGACCACATTCAGGACCGGCTTGTCCTGGCCCCGAGTGTCGAAGAAAGGCATCGGAAAATAGGCCAGGTCGTTCTTGAGTGTGAGTGCCTGCTCCTGCAATTGGATCTGGCTGCTGCGCGCAACGTTCAGCCATAGCGTGCTGTTGGCCGGATCTTCGCAGACATCGGTGTAGTGGCCGACGAACTCCAAGCGTACGCGGTTGAAGTCCGAAATCAGTCGCGGGTCCAGGGCTACCGATTGGTTGACCCTCTTACCCAATTGGTCCTTTTCGATCGGTACAACGCTCATCAGCACGTCGTTGAGATACACACGTAAATGCGAGATCTGTGGCTGCAGCGAAGGCGACGGCGTGTACTCCAGCTGCAGTTTCGCGTCACTGGCAATACGATCACGACGCAGGCTGAACTCGATCTGGTCGCTATTGTGGATGCCCAGCAATAGGCTGTCGGCGGGACGGCCCAGCTGTTCGAAGCTGTACGCGGTGTTCCAGCTTGGTACGTTGCTGACCGCGGCTGGCGCGGCCGGCGCTAGTGCGGTGGCGGCCTGGGCACAAACGGTGGCCAGGAGCGCCAGACTGGCAACAAGGGTTTTGCTGAAGTAGCGGCTCATGGTGCGCTCACTGATCGAGAGTTGAGAGTTGGGGCAACTGCCGGCATGCGCGGCAGAAAACTGGCCAGCCAGCGCGATATTCGCAACGGCGGGCCGGCGATGCGGCGGATCCAGGCAGGCAGGTATTCGTAGAGGCGGTAGTAACCGGTACCGCCCAGTTTGAGAACGTCCACAAAACTGTGCAGCGGGCGATCCGGGGTGAATTTCTCGCCCCAGTTGAGCCACGCGTCGGCGCGGGCAAACGTGCACTGCACAAAGTCGACATTCTGTTGTGCATTGAGGCCGGTGAAGCTGATACCGATGAAGTGCTTGTGGCTGCGGCTGATGTAGCCCGGGAACACGAATTCACGGGTGCCGCGCTGCATCATCAGCGAGATGCTCCCACCCACCGCCAGCGACTGTGGGGTGTCGAGCTGGATGCCTGCGCCACCGTCGCAATAGTCCTGCAACATGCCTGGATAACAGTGACCATTCTCAAGGCGCACTGCAGCGGGCAACTTGACGTATACCCGGTGGGTCTGGCGAACCTGGCGTACTTCAGCGGCGACCGCCATGGCGCCCCCGATGATCAGCAGGTTGTAGATCACCCAGAGAATACTCACCGCAACGGTGACAATCTCGTCGCGGGGGCCGCAGATCAGGCGCCAGACGGCAAAACCCAGGCCGGTAATGTTCAGCAACGCCAGTAGCAGGTACGGCTGGGCGATTTTCCAGTCAAACTGGTTCTGCTCCATCAGGCCGCCCTTGGCGGTGACATTGAACTTGCCTTTGCTGGGGTTAAACAGTGCCACGGTGGTAGGGCGCGCGATGTACCAAGCCAGGACGGTCTCGTACACCTCCCCCCAGAAAGTCCGACGATAGTCGCCCTGCAGCCGCGAGTTGGTGAGGCTTGCGTGGATCATGTGTGGTAGCACGTACAGCAGGATCATCAGCGCCGGGGCGTAGATGATGTAGGCATGCAGGAACAAAAACGCGAGCGGCGCCATCAGAAACACCAAGCGCGGCAGGCCGGCCAAGAAGTGCATCATCGCGTTGGCGTAACAGATGCGCTGGAAGAGGGTCAGGCCTTTTCCGAGCAAGGGGTTGTCGGTGCGGAAGATCTGCGCCATGCCACGGGCCCAGCGAATGCGCTGGCCGATATGCGCTGACAGGCTTTCGGTCGCCAGGCCAGCCGCTTGCGGCAATTTGATATAGGCCGAGTTCCAGCCGTTGCGGTGCAGGCGTAGCGCCGTGTGGGCGTCTTCGGTAACCGTCTCGACGGCAAAGCCGCCAATCGCATCCAGCGCGGAGCGCCGCAGCACCGCGCACGAGCCGCAGAAAAACGCCGCGTTCCACATGTCGTTGCCGTCCTGAATCAACCCGTAGAACAACTCGCCCTCGTTGGGGTGCTCGCGGAATACATTGAGGTTTCGCTCGAAGGGGTCCGGTGACAGGAAATGGTGCGGGGTCTGCACCAGCGCGAGTTTCGGATCACGCAAAAAGCCCCCGGTGGTCATCTGCAGGAAAGAGCGCACAGGTATATGGTCACAGTCGAAAATGGCGACCAGTTCGCCGTTCAGTTGCTTCAGCGCGTGGTTGAGGTTACCGGCCTTGGCATGACGATTGTCGCTGCGAGTGATGTAGCCCACCCCCACTTCGGCGGCGAACTGGCGGAAACTCTCGCGTTTGCCGTCATCGAGAATGTAGATGTTCAGTTTGTCGGCCGGCCAGTCGATGCCCATGGCCGCGTACACCGTACCTCGCACGATCGACAGGTCTTCGTTGTAGGTCGGGATCAACAGGTCGACGCTCGGCCACAGGCGCGTGTCGCGCGGCAGCGGCGCCGGTTTTCGGCCCAAGGGCCAGCACGTCTGGATGTACCCCAGGATCAGCACTACCCAGGAATAAGTTTCGGCCACCAGCAGGATCATCCCGCATATCAGGTCCAGGGGCTGGTTCCAGTTCAGGGTCGAGGTGTAGCGCCACCACAGGTAACGGCACGAGACGATGGTCGACAGTACTACCATCAACAACGTCGCAAAGCGGCCCGGAACCCGCCGCACCAGCAGGGCCAAGCCCCACAGCAGCAAGACGAATACCAACTGGGAGACGTAACCGAAGGGCTCGGTGATGCACAGCAACGTAAAAACGAAGGCGACGACACCGATGGCCGCGTTGATCAATCGTTGGCTGTGACGGTCCAGGCCTTTCCACCAATGGCTGCTCTGACGAATGTGCTGGCTGGACTCGGCGCGCTGGGGCAACGCTTCCAGCACCTTGCCAATCCGCGTCCACTGCCGCAGGTACAGCGCTCCGACGCGTTTGAGCCAGGCAGGGGTCGACAGCGTCCACACCCGCGGCCTGGCCGGGCGAACCAGCAGTAGCCAGAGGCTTTGTACCGCATAGCGCAACGGATCGCCCAGGCTCGGCGCCTTGTTGCTCAGTTGTGGATACCAGCGCTTTGGCTGATTGAGCACTGCGCGCCAGCTCGGTGACTCCAGACGCAACAACAGCCATGCCAGGGCGTTCATTGTCGCCAGCAGCAACGCAACTGGCGGAGTACGGTCATAGCGCCGACGCAGGTGAGCGTAAGGGAAAATGCGAGCGATCATGCCGTCCCCATGCGTTGGGTCAGGCACCAGGTGGCCAGGCTCAGCACATCCTGGGCAACCAGACTGGCCTGGGCATAAGCCCCCACCGGCATCTTGAACGCCTGGGCTTCGCGCATCGCTTCATCCTGATGCACGTTGAGAGGCAGCAGGCGGGCACCATATTGTTTGCGCCAGATCAGCAGCAGGTCGCGCTGCAATTGGCTGACCGGGTCGAAGCGGTTGATCAGCAGATGCTCGCGGGGGTCTTCCTCCTGCTGCAACAGCACGTGACAGGCAGCATCCGCCTCGACAATCTGCAGGCGCAACGCACAGGGTCCGACACAAGCATGACCGGGCAGTCGCAAGGGCACATCGAACAGAATCCAGTCAAAGTGTTCGGCAAGGGTGGCCTGTCGGCGGCGCCATAGATTCGGCTCGTTTAGCAGGCGCTGTTCGATGTGGTCCTGCTCTTCCCGTTTCAGCCGGCCGTAAGGCAACACGCTCAATCCCGGTTCCACGGTCCAGGCCTGGGTGTTCCAGCCCTTACCTTCGATCATGGCGCGCGCCCAGCCACCGCGCTCGCCGAAGCTGACACTGAAGTGCAGGCGAAGCAGGTTTTCCGGGCACATGTCGACCAGCAGCACGCGCTCGCCCAGGCTATGCAATGCATAGCCTGTGGCCGCCAGCAGCGAGCTGGTGCCGACACCGCCGCGCAGACCACGCAGGCTCAGTGCGGTCACGACAGCATCTCCAG
The DNA here is from genome assembly GCF_000416195.1 of Pseudomonas sp. CFII68. Lineage (NCBI taxonomy): Bacteria > Pseudomonadati > Pseudomonadota > Gammaproteobacteria > Pseudomonadales > Pseudomonadaceae > Pseudomonas > Pseudomonas sp. CFII68. The sequence continues at coordinate 150,444 of NZ_ATLN01000123.1, read as the reverse complement.
TCCGCACTCACGTATCATCGGCAGGGCCGCCGGCTGCTGGCGTTCCATCTCTGCCAGCAGCGGCCAGCGATGCAGGGCCTTTTGCAACTCGATCTGTGCGGAGGTGTCCACGTAGTCCAGTTCGGGCAGCTCAAGCGTCAGTTTCAGGCGGGCGATGTCATCGGCACGATCCGCACGCGACTGCACCCTGGCTTTCACTTGAAGCGCTGTGGGTAAGGCAGCCATTCTGCTTTCTCCTTGATTCGTATGTAAGGTTTCCCGGCGTAGTCAACGACCACCGTGCCAGCGTTTTCGGAGACCGCCGCTGTCTGCGGCAGATTGCTCAGCAGGGCCGACCAGTTGAGCCCCTGGCCATCCCCCTGGGGCTGGGCGCTATACAAGCGGCTGATGATTTCCGACAGGGCCAGGAAACTGCTCGGATCGGTGATGTGCAGGGGGGCAGAACCGGGGTTATGCCCCATGCCCACCAACTTGATGCCGACCGGCACGAGGGTAATGGCCTGGCTCGGGATCTCGCGCATGCCGGCGATCTGCATACGGTCGCCATGCAGCGCCGCACCATGCTCCGGCACGATCACCACCACTACCCGACGGCCACTGAGTTCCAGTTGTTTGATGAAGCCATTGAGGTCATCGATCAGCCCTTGGGCCAGCTGTTTGTAATCGCTGCTGCTGGTGCCGCCATCAGCGGTCAGCACACGGTTGCCGTCATGCAGTGTGGTGGTGTTGTAGAACAGCGCCACGCGATCGTTCTTTTCTGCTTCGCGGTGCTTCCACCAGGCGTCCAGTACCTGGGCATCGCTCAGGATCGGTGAACCGTCGAAACCCACCAAGGCACGCGGTAATTTGCTGGTACTGATCGCGGGACTCGGCAATGCCCCTTGGGCGCGGACTTCGTCAAGGAAGCCTTCGAACTGCCCCGTGTGGTTGAGCATGACTTCGCTGGAAAAGCCCAGCTTGCTCAGGTCGTCCATCAACCTGCACTGCTCCGGGGCGGTGCCATAGAGCTGCTTGTGCGGAACCTGTCCACAACTGGCGCGCAACAGGCGGATCGCCGCCGGGCCGCTGTAGGAAGTGGCCGAGTTGAAGTTGTCGAAAATAACGTCCATCTGCTGGAACAGCGTGTTATCACGCAGCCCCACGGTTTCCAGGTCATCCCAGGCCATGGAGCAGATATTGATCAGCAACAGGTCGAAAGGCTGCGCTGCAGAGGTCGCAGGCTTGAACTCCACCTGCCGTCCAGCCTCGGTGCTATAGAACTTCTGCAGGTAGGCTTCCAGTGTCGCGCTGTCCGGGGGGGCCGTGCTCACCGCTGCAATGGCAGCGCCACTGGCCGCCGCCGCGACCGGCTCGTTGCTGGGGCTCAGGGCTAGCACATTCGCGCTGGCCAGCCAGGCTAAACCCAGCACACTCAGAGTGGTCAGGCGCAGCCAGTGCCGGACGAAGGCGTAGACCACCACCAACAGCGCCAGCAGCGCACACAGGTTCCAGTCAATGAAGCGACCCATCAGTTCGACGATGTATGCACCGCTGAAATCCAGCACGCCTGGTTGGCTCAGCAGGCGGCTGAAGGGCGGCAGCCAGGTGTCCTGGTAAAACAACGCAACACCCACGGGGATCGCGATGACTGTGCGCAGGATACGCAGATAACGATGCGGCAACGGCAGCAGCAACGCCGCCGCGAATACCAGGTTGGGCAATACCTGCAAGTTCAGGTAACCCGCCCACAGCAATACGAACTTGAGGATGAAATACAGATTCCAGGGGCCCAGGCCCGGCCAGACGCGCACTGACGCCGGGTTAATGACTTCAAACTGGCTCATTGGGCTCGCTCTGGGCTGGGGCACGACGACGCACACCACGGGACTTCAGGTAACGCGGGGGCAAGAGACCCTGCACGACAGATAGAAAATGGCGACCGAACCTGATCAGTACCACGATCAGTGCCAGGGTCAGCAGGCTGCTGAGGCCAATCACCTGGATCAGCTGGGAATAACTCATGAACAAGGGTCCGTAATGGGCAGTGTGGTGCGTCGAGGCGAATAGGCAACACGGCCGGCAGCTTCGGCGGCGCTACTGGCTGTGCGTTCTTCTGCCAGAGCGAACGTGGGAGGCTGCAAGGGCGCCGCAAGGAAGTCCTCGCGCGGCAACGCTTCAACGCTTTGGAGAATCTGGAAACTGCTGAAAAGATCGCGCCAGGCGAGCCGACAGATATTCCCCAATGCCGGTTCCAGTCCGTCCGCGCGACAGCCAAACAGGAACAGATAAAAGGCACCATTGACCACGCAGGCGACGTCACCAAAACGACGCAAGCCGATTTGACTAAAGTACTGCTCGATTTCCAGACCACCGCGCGGCATCAGCTTGAGCAGTTGGTGGCTGATTTCTCCAGAGGCGCCGTTATAGACGCGCTCCACCATGCCGATGAATTCCTGGGGCGTTAACAGACCGCGCTCGGGGGGCGGCCGCAGACGTTCGAACAGAGACTGGAAGTTGGTGGTGCGGCTCTGGCGCCAGGTCTGGCCCTGGGCTCTGTCGATGATGCTGAAGAAGTGCGCCAGCGTCGTCCCATAGGGCACGGTGATGTTGGCACCGCAGGACACCAGCAAACGCTCGTCCCGATAACGCAGGCAGGGCTCCATCTCGCGGATGATGATCTTCAGTGCGATACCGCAGCGCTCGCGCAGGGCGTGAATCTGACGAGCCAACGCTTCGACGTGCAGGTTGCTGTCGATGGCCACGATGATACTGGCAGCACGCGCGTGACTGGCTTGCTGGAGCAAGTCCTCGCGGCTCTCGAACAGCCTCCACTGATCCGACAACGGCGGCGAGCCTTCAAGCACAGAACGCTGGGTCAGGTAGATCCGCTGGTCGTCGGTATGAGGCACTTGCACATTGGCCTGCTCATTGACCGACAGCGCAAAACCGTCCACCAGCAACTCGAGCTCGAACTCCTGCCCGCTGCACACGCCCAGTTCGCTGCGCCAGTAGTGCAATTGATAGCGAATACCACCATCACGGCGATAGAGCTGAGCGAGCCCGGAGATCGTATCGTTGAGCCGCAACAAACCGTCATGCAGTTGAGGTGTCTGGCCATGGCTGATCACCAACAGGGAGCATTGGCGTGCGCCCAGCCATTGCCTCAGGGACAGACAGCAATGCCGCAGCTGCGGCGCGACGTCGTCCTGCCATGCGCTCCCCGGCAGCATCAACACAATGGTAGTGCCGGCAACCGGAGCAGCGCGGGTCAGCTCGCCGACCAGCGATTTGAGGGTCAGGCCAATGTCGTCTTTGTTGATGTCAAACAGCTTCAGCTGACCAGGACCGGTATCGGCCGCCAGTTCCTGGGCCAGGTCCTGACTTGAATGTCCGCAGCACACTAACATCCCTTGCGCATGGGCCGGCATCGCTGCCAGGCACTGGACCGCCAGCGCGGCAGAGTCGCTCGCCTGATCCACTGCCACCCAATAGAGCCCGCCGTCACGTAACAATATCTGCTCATCGCGCAGATGGCGGATGTCTAAGGTGACCTGACTCAAATGAAACTCCCTTTTCCTTTAAATCGGATGCGGCGCGATCAGCACCTTCCCTGGCGTTACAGTTTTTCAAATGCGTCACGTTTCTGACGACTAGCACAAGCTCTCCGAGCCGGGCTCAGTGTCAGACTTTGTCAGCATGAATAGGATGTTGCACTGCCAAGCAGCCCCCATGATGTTCAGGACGCGAGCTTTCAAAACAGTATCGAGCGGCTGGAAGAGGACGAAACATCGCATTCTCCGCCGATCACCATTGCCAGACTCTCTTATGCCTCGGTGATGGCGCGCAATTGTGATGACGTCGGACTGATAGTGTCAATAAATTGTAATAAATTAGCTCAAATATTGAGCATAAACGGTCGAGGTGATTGTTTCGCCATTTTATTGGCGATTTGGCCAGGCAGCCTAATTTCAACACGCTGATTGATACGCGGATTTTCGGTGAAAGATGGCGACTGGACGGCCACAATGCCCAGAACTGCCCTGATCTTCGCTGTGACCGTCGAGCATCGACACCAGCCAAATCCCGCTGACGATACGGCGCTCGGCCTATACCGCCGGGTTCAACACCTTGTTGCACCTGCTGGCGACGTTCACGCTGTTCACTGCCACCGTGGTCTTTTTATTCCTGGGTCGCCAAGGCGAGGTCTACGTCGGTGTCGATTACTTGCCGCGTTATTTCCCATCTTGTTGCATCAGGGCCTTGCGTAATTTCCCTGGCGACATGCCGAACATGCTCTGAAAGTGCCGAATAAAATGCGGCGCATCCGCGAAGCCACATTCAAAGGCGATCTCGCCGATCTGGCGATCGGAACTCACCAGCAGCCATCTGCCGAACCTGAGTCGGACCTGGCGGTAGAACTGGGCTGGGCTGTTGTTGGTTTCAGCGACAAACAGGCGCTCCAATTGCCGTTTACTGGTGCCGACCAGATGCGCAATGGCCTCGATATCCAGGGGGTGGGCCATGTGTTTTTCCATCAACATCACGGCTTCGTGCAATCGACGATTGGATGAACTGGCGTATCCGAGCGCCTTGCGTCGGTCGACGAAACTGTTGGACGTGTTCTTTGCCACCGTCATCTGATGCACAACTTTGCCCGCACGATCCGGCCCGCAATGCAGGCCGATCAGATGAAGCGCCAACTCGATGACTGAAACACCGCCCGCGCAGGTAATCCGGTCCCCGTCGATCAGAAAGTCCCTGTTGATGACAAAGCGCAACGTGGGAAAGCGGTGCTTCCAGTCGTCGCCATGGTAGGCGTGGACACACGCCGTTCGCCCCTCCATCAGGCCATGTTGCGCGAGCACGAAGCTGCCGGTGCACAGGCCGATCAACGGCACCTGTGCGGCCGCGGCCTGGTGGAGGAACGCGGGATAGGTTTTCGGCACCGCCTCGATGGAATCGAGCAATCCACCAATCACCACGATGTAGTCGAAACGCTCCGGGTCAGCGAGTTCACTGTCGATCGGTACGTCCAGTCCGCTACTGGAAATGACTCTTTGCCCGGGCGTGCCGAGTACTTTCCATTGGCAGCGGATGGGGCGGCTTTGATCACCCGTATCGGCGGCATGCCGCAACGCATCGGTCAGCCCTGACAGCGACAGCAAGGGGAAGCGTGGCCACAACATGATGCCAATAGACAACTCGGCGGTGCCGCGGCGCATGGGTGGATGACGCGCCTGCCCATGATCGAGCCCGGCCACGAGGCTTTCCTGGGGGGCCACAGGCTCTGTGCCGCCAGAATGTCGCAAATGTTCAATCATTCGTGCAAAGCATCCAACAAGTTATACCGCCGCTCCCACTACGATGGGCCGATGCGAAACGTTCTGCTGCCACCATAAAAAACGATCGAGGAGCATCCGATGAAGACGTCCAAAGTTCAGCGTTTTTCCGCTATTTGTGCCGGTTTTATGGTGTCCGTGCTGGCTGCGGCACCGGTGTTCGCATTGGAGACAGTAGCGCCGGGAAGCCTGACCATCGCCTTCAGTGGTGATATGCCAGGAACAGGGTATCAAGATAGTCGGATGGTCGGCTATGACGGTGAAATCCTTCAACAAATTTCTGAAAAACTGGGCCTTAAGGTCAAACCGGCATTAATGGAGTGGTCAGGGACGATTGCCTCGGTGCAGTCCAAGCGCGTGGATGTCATGGCAGGCACCATGGGCTGGACCGAACAACGCTCGAAAATCATGGCCTTGAGCGACCCGATCCACTACTTCAAGAACGGTATCACTCAGACAGACAAGACCAACTGGAACAGCCTCAAGGATCTGCAAGGCAAAAAAGTCGGCACCATCACCGGTTTTTCGTTCATCCCTGAGATGCGCAAGATCGATGGCCTGCAAGTCGCCCTGTACGACACGTCCGATGCGGCCGTTCGCGATCTGCTCGCCGGACGCATCGATGCGGTGATCGGCGACCCACCGGTCATGCAATACGCCATTTCCCGCAATGAGCAATGGCACCTGCATTTCAACGCCTTCGTCGACAACGATCCGAATTTCCCACTGCTGACTGGCTTGGGTCAGGTGGTGTTCGGCTTCAACAAGGCCAGTCCGGAACTGGTGACGGCGGTCAACGCACAGATTCAGACGCTCTGGAAAAACTGTGAGATGCGCAAGATCGGTGCTCGCTACGGCCTGACTCAGGATGTCTGGTTCATGCCCGAAGGCAAGGACCTGCGCCTGGGCGTCGACCGCCCGGCGGACTGGACGCTGCCCGGCTGCAAATAAGTGTGTGCGGCGATGGGGCGGACTCCTGCGGATGCACCGACTCATCGCCATGCCTATAACAAAAAGAGGTTAGCCAAGATGTCGAGCCCGTCTGACGCCGCGTTGCTGCGCGTGCACGAATTACACAAGAACTATGGCGATCTGGAAGTGCTCAAGGGCATCAGCCTGGAGTTGAAGCCCGGTGAGACCCTGTCGCTGATTGGCCCAAGCGGATCTGGAAAGTCCACCTGCCTGCGTTGCATCAATTACCTGGAAAAACCGACCAGTGGCGAGATCTGGCTGGGGAACGAGCTGATCGGGCAGGTCAAGGACGGTCAGCGTTTGCGCCTGATGAGTGACCGGGAGATGGCTGCGCAGCGCCGCGAGATCGCCATGGTGTTCCAGTTGTTCTATCTCTGGCCGCACTTGAACGTGCGCGATAACGTCGCGCTCGGTCCCATCAAGGCCCAAGGCATGCCGCGCAAGCAGGCGTATGAGTTGGCCGACGCGATGTTGGAAAAAGTCCATCTGCGGCACAAGGCCGAGTCTTATCCCGAGCAATTGTCGGGTGGTCAGCAGCAGCGGGTCGCCATCGCCCGGGCTTTGGCCCAGCAACCGAAAGTGATTCTGTTTGATGAACCGACCTCGGCGTTGGATCCCGAGTTGGTCGGCGAAGTGTTGGCCGTGATTCGCGAGCTGGCGGAAGAGGGCCGCAGCATGATCATGGTCACCCACGAAGTGAGGTTTGCCCGCGATGTGGCGGATCGGGTGATCTTCATGGACGGCGGGCGCATTGTCGAACAGGGGCCGTCGGCGCAAGTGATCGACAACCCTTGTCACGAACGTACCCGCAGTTTTCTTGGGCGCATGGCTGTGGAGAGCGCTTGATGGCGAATCTGGAAACTTTCCTCGGGCTGCTGCCCTTGCTGTTGAAAGGCGCAATGAACGCGCTGGAAATCGCCCTCTGCACCTTGGTGCTGGCCAGCGCGGGCGGTCTGGTGCTGGCGGTTTTACTGACGTTCAGCCGATCGCGACTGGTACACGGAGCCATCGCCTGTTTCATCGAATGGATGCGCAATGTGCCTGCGCTGGCGCATCTGTTTCTGATCTACTTTGGGCTGTCCTATCTGGGAATCAATCTGCCCGCGTGGCTGGCGGCCATCGTCGGTTTGAGTCTGGTAGGCAGCGCCGTGTTGGCCGATACTTTCCGAGTTGGCCTGCAATCGCTGCACGTCGGCCAGCATGAAGCCGGGCAGGCCATCGGCCTGCACCGTCTGCAAATTCTGCGCTACATCCTCTTGCCCCAGGCCCTGCGCGTTGCGTTGCCGGCCTATGCCAACTACGTCACCCAACTGATCAAGGACACGTCCATCGCCTCGGCCATTGCCGTGCCGGAAATCATGTTCCTGGCACGCAATCTGGTGACATCCACGTTCCAGACCTCGCTGATTTATCTGGCGGTGATGTGCATCTATGCGGCGATGATCCTGCCAATTGGCGTGGGCTTCATCCGACTTGAACGTCATCTGGGGGCGGCGCGATGATCAGTTTTTTCCAGCAATACCCGGAATACTGGAGCGACTGGATCGCGCGCCTGCTACTCGGCGCACGGGTCAGCGCCGAGCTGTCCCTGACAGGCTTCGCCCTGGCGGCGCTGTTGGGCGCGTTACTGGCCTGGGCGATGAAAAGTCCCAGCGTACTGCTCAAGCGTCTGGCGGTGTTCTTCATCCAGGGGATGCGTGCGGTGCCGCTCCTGGCGTTGCTGCTGGCACTGTATTTCACCTTGCCCAGCCTCGGACTGACGCTATCGGGTTACTGGGCCGGCGCCATCGGTCTGGGCTTGCAGGGCTCGGCCTACGTCGCGGAAATCCTGCGCGGTGGACTGGACTCCTTGCATCGAGGCCAGCGTGAGGCGGCCATCGCCACCGGCCTGACGCCATTGCAAGCCTTCACCGCCGTGATCTTTCCGCAAGCCATTCGCGGCATGTTGCCGCCGTTGCTCAATGCCTACGTGTCGATTCTGAAGGACAGCTCCCTGTGCGCCCTGATCGCCACCGATGAGTTGATGCTGGCGGCCCGGGCCATCGCGTCCGAATCCTTTTTGCCAATGCATATTTTCCTGCTGGTGGGGTTGTTCTATTTCGTCATCGCTTTCCCTCTTTCTCTGTTATCGCGAGTGCTGGAAGTACGATTTTCTCGCGGACGCAAAACCATTCGAGGTTGAACACATGAACATCAAGGATCGAACCGCTTCCCACAGCATTGGCCAGTTGCGGCAAGCGCTGGAGTCCGGAACGCTCACGAGCGAGTCCCTGGTTTGCGCGCAACTGGAGCGGATCGAGCGCTTCAACGGTCAACTCAATGCTTATGTCGAGGCCTATCCCCAGCGCGCGCTTGGTGCCGCCATCGCGGCCGATCGGCAGCGGGCTGCCGGTGTCAACCTGGGGCCATTGCATGGCATTCCAATTGCGATCAAGGATTTGTTCGAGATCGACGGCAAGGCCATAACCGGTGGTTCGCTGGCGCAGGAGCCGCGTATCTCGCGGCTCACCGCCACGGCAGTCCAGCGACTGGAGCGCGCTGGGGCGATCATCATGGGCAAGACCCACACCGTTGAATTCGCTTTTGGGGGGTGGGGCACAAATGCCGTGATGGGCACGCCGTGGAACCCATGGGACGCCGACGTGCATCGTGCTCCTGGTGGTTCCAGCAGCGGTTCGGCGGTGGCGGTGGCCGGCGGGTTGGCAAGCGCGGCATTGGGCACCGACACCGGTGGCTCGGTGCGAATTCCCGCGGGTATGTGTGGTCTGGTTGGCTTGAAAACCACGCGTGGGTTGATTAGCCGTCACGGTTTGATTGAATTGTGTCCATCGCTGGATTCGGTGGGGCCGATTACCCACACCGTCGAAGACGCCGCGTGGATGCTTGACGCGCTGCTGGGGCCGGACCCGCTGGATCCGGTCTCGGCCAAGTCACCAGTGTTCAGCGCCGCGGCAGGCTTGAATCTTCCGGTGGCCGGACTGCGCATCTGGGTGCTGCCACAGGCCGAACGCGTACACATCGCGCCTGGCGTATTGGCAGCCTATGACCAGGGGCTTGAGCAATTGGCCGCACTGGGCATGCATCTGGTCGAACAGCCGCTACCGACTTCGCTGGAGCAGTGCATGCGTGTCGCCGGTGGCCTCATGAGTGCCGAAGGCTACGCCAGCCTTGGTAGCCTGTTCGAGCGCGATGATCTGCGCTTCGATCCTCATGTGCAGCGTCGGGTGCTGAGCGGGCGCGCCATCGACGCGGCGGCTTATATCGATTTGCACAACCAGCGACGTGTTGCCCGTCAAGCCATGGACGAGGCCATGTCCAATGTCGATGCTTGTGCATTCCCGACCAACGCCATTGGCAGTGTGCCGTTGAATCAGGTCGATGAGTACGGTACGCCGCTGGCCTTGCTCGGCCGTTTCGCCAACCTGCTCAATCTCTGTTCAGTGGCGCTGCCGGTGGGCTTCGACGAACAACGTATGCCGGTCTCGATGCAGATCGTCGGGCGTGCTTTCGCCGAACCATTGGCCCTGCGGATCGCCCACGCTTACCAGCAAGTCAGTGATTGGCACCAACGACGGCCTGTGGGTTGGGACCTCTCGGACAGGGTGGTGGCGTAATGGAAATCTGTGTCGTCGGCGCTGGAATCGTTGGCTTGAGCAGTGCCTGGTTTTTACACAAGGCCGGTCATAACGTCACCGTCATCGATCGTGCGGGGGAGGCAGGCATGGGAGCCAGCGCTGCCAATGGAGCGCAATTGAGTTACAGCTATGTGCAACCGCTGGCTGATCCCTCTCTGTTGCCGGGCATTCCGAAAATGCTGTTGGCGCGCAACGGACCGCTGAAGTTTTCGCCGCAATGGAGCGTGGAACAATGGCGCTGGTGTGTGGCGTTTCTCGCGGCCTGCCGTACGTCCATTTCGCGCCAGACCACTGTCGAGCTGCTGGAACTGGCGCAGGAAAGTCGGCTGGCGCTGGACGCCTTCATCAGTCAGGAAAAGGTGCAGTGCGATTTCGCCCGTACCGGAAAACTGGTTCTCTACCCCGATGCTGAAAGCCTGCGCAAGGCCGGCGATCAGGTGAAATTCCAGGCCGCCCAAGGCGCCAAGCAACAAAAAATCGTCAGCCCCGCCGAAGCCTTGTCGATCGAGCCTGCACTTGAGGGCTATAAAAAGGCGTTTCACGGCGCGATCCATACCGACAGCGAATGCGCGGTCGATGGGCGCAAGCTTTGTCAGGAGCTTGCGAGATTATTGAGCAAGCAGGGTGTGCGTTTTCTGTTCGACAGTGAGGTTGCCGCTTTCCGACGTGAACGCGGGCGCATCACCGCGTTGGAGATCCACCACGCCATCGAAGGCCCAGCGCTTTTAGGAACGCAGGCGGTCGTGCTGGCGGCTGGTGCTTACAGTGCGGGGCTATTATCAGCGTTCGGTGTGCGCATGCCGGTCTACCCGCTCAAGGGGTACAGCATTACGTTGCCGATCACTGATTCGATGAATGCACCGACGGTCAGCGTCACTGACATGCGGCGTAAAACAGTGTTCGCCCGGATCGGTGATCGCTTACGCGTCGCAGGGATGGTCGAGTTGTGTGGGTTGGACGCGTCGATTCCCGTTAAGCGTATCGAACAACTGAAAGCCTCGACGCAGGCATTGTTCGGTTCGGGGTGGAACACCGATGATTGTCAGCCCTGGACCGGTTGGCGTCCGGCGACCCCCACCGGGCGGCCGATTCTGGCGGTCAGTGGTTGTGACAACCTGTACGTCAATAGCGGCCAGGGTGCGCTGGGCATGACCTTGGCATTTGGTAGTGCCCAGCGTCTGGTCCGGTTGATCGGTAGCGCAGCGCCTTAACGTTCTCAATTCAGGGAGTAAACCCGATGGCAACGATTCAACGTTTTCAGAGCAGCGTGCGGATGTCCGGAGTGGTCAGTCACGGCGACCTGCTTTACCTCTCCGGCCAAGTGCCCACTGATCTGCAGGTTGGCATTGAAGAACAGACGCAGCAGGTACTGGCCAAGATCGAAGCCTTGTTGTCGCTGGCGGGCAGCGACAAGGGCCAGCTTTTGAGCGCACAGATCTGGCTCAAGGATATTGATCGTGATTTCGCGCTGATGAATTCGGTGTGGGACGCCTGGCTGCCAGCGGACAGTGCTCCGGCACGGGCCACTGTTCAGGCACGTCTGGCGCGGCCTGAGGTGCTGGTGGAGATTATGGTTGTAGCAGTGAGATCTGCTTCTGGTGTTTGAGAGGGGCGGGGCGACTCATTCTTTCGGGCACAAAAAAGGCACTTGCGATAATCGCTAAGTGCCTGATTTGTTTAGCTTATTTGGTGGGCCGGGGTAATTTGAATCCGTTCAGTAACATATTGATTGATAAGATTAATATTGGGTTTTATTTTTAGTTGGAATACCAACTGGAATACTGCACTCCCCTTGACCACCCACTTGCATTCGATCTGATCAGCACGCTTCGTAACCATGATTGGCAGTGAACTGGCCATAGCTGCCGGTGGCGACAGGCAGAAATCGGCATTCACTGTCGGGTGATGAATGAGGCGTGCGCATGCTCGACACCTGGGAGCAGGAATCGCTGGGAGTGATGGGGGGAGAGTCAGCAGTGACTGAGGCGCAGTTTCGGGATAGCATAAAGCCTTTATAGATGGGGCGTTGTGACATGGACGTTAGTAACAAGTGGTACGAGGAGCTGCCTGAACAGTGCCCGCCAGCAGAGGCTTTCATCCCAAGAGGCTTCGTGTGCTACCGTCTATGCGAGGGCGAATCGCCTTCGGATGTAGATTTTCTTTCTCATAGACACCTCACCCCACACAAAAAATTCAGCGTCCCCGAGTGTCAAGCTCGAGCCATATCAGTCTTCCAAAATTCAGAAGACCTAGGCGGCGTCTTGAAACTGGCTGCTCATCGTCATAAGAAAATTGTACGGATCACTCTAGATTCGTGCGACGGTGCAGCGATGAAAACAAGCGGTTCCAGCCATTATTCGTGGTGGAGATCAGCGGGATTTGAAGTGGCCAGGGCAATAGAGGATGTCGCATGAAAGCTATACAGCTTATGCACATATTGCTCGAATATGATTACCCGCAGGTTTTCATTGCTCGCGACGCGATCGGAGTTCGTTACGTTTGCATGGTTTCCGAGATCATTGATCACGAGCCGACATTCTTGTGCGTTCCTGTTTCTGAGCGTCGAGCGGCAGATTTGTGTAGCGCCAAGATCGACCTGAGAGCTATCTATGAGCATCCTGAGATTAGTGAGTTTTACAACGCGAAACCTTCTGATCTAACACAGCCGTTCGAATTGGTTGGTGCAGAGTTAAGGGTAGTTCCGATGTCCCTTCTGCCCGATGAAGGGCTGATTTTTCACCATGATGACGAGGTGTTAAATAAGGCCCAAGAGCTGAACTCAACGGTTGCTTACGCTTCGCTATCGATGCCCGAGTCCGTGAGCGAGCCTCGCATCAGGACTCGCAAACTATCGGAGTTTCTTGCTATTTACGAAAGTGTTTTGAGAAATCTGGCAAGATTTACTGCTAAGTTTGCCGGAAGGCCAATACCTAAAGGGGAGGATCCCTCTGAGTCACACGTATTTGGGTTTTGTCATGGATCATTTACAGTTCAAGTCCGGAGCGCTGAAGCGTGCGATATGCTCGGCGAAAACAAGGCTTTGATAGCAGCATTTGCCAAATTGAATGATTTTCTAGACGTCGCAGCTGATACTGATCAGGCGGTTAAATTTCTACAGTCAGTAAAAGGCCACACTGCCTCTTCTTTAATCGGGTTACTAAACTTTATTTCTGAGAATGACTGTCAGCTAACCAACCGATGGTCTACCCCAGGCATGAATAGCTCAAGTCAGGGCCGGATTCGTGTGGCAACTGCTCAAAATATCATTCAGAGATGCCGTTATCGCGAAGATCTGAGCTTGGAGAGAGTTGACCTCGTCGGAATAGTCGACTCAGCAGATGTTACTGCCAAAACCTGGAAAATTCTTGTCGATGGCATTGCTCATAGTGGCAGCGTCAAGGAGGGTTCAGAGATTAATTTGGCGGGAATTGTACTCAGCAACAGGTACATCTTCCGCTGTGAAGAGAAAATTGAAATGGTTCTTGGCACTGGTCGCGAGGTGAAGAAACTAAGCTTGGTGTCATTCGCCCCTTCGAGTCCGAAGGACTAACTACGCAGTTTGGCGAAGTTCAAAGTGATAGTATCAAAAAGCTCGCATTTAGCGAGCTTTTGGTTCTGTCAGTTCCCATCGTATCGATTGAAATGACCGCTTTATGGCACATTGTTGCTGGTCACAAAGGGCGGCTATCGACCAAGTACGGACGGTGAGTGGCTTCTGCGGCCACCGACTCGGACCTATGGTTTGGCGGCTAGTTCGCGGCGAGGGCGCTTACGAATAAAGCCAGCGACCAGGTCTATCGCAATTGATCTTCCCGAAATGAACGCGCTCAGGGTAGATTACCGACAGCAGTCATTAACCGTATGGAAGATTGGTAAATGCTTAAGATTGATATAAATAGATCTGAAAAATGGGTCGCATTCGCTGTCACCGGCGTGCTCTCCGTACCTCCTATCGGCCTTGGCTTGGGGCCCGATATGTACCTTATCCAAGATCAAAAAAATCCCGGTTCTGGCACCTCTGAGCTTTTCTCCGCAGTTGAAGAGTCTTTTCATGAGTTTGGTGTTACTGATCCTACTCCTCTAACTTTAGGTTTTATAAAAGTACTTTTAATTCCGATGAAGGATGTAACGGAGAACGGTATAAAAGTCGGATTGATGGTGGCTGACTTGGCGCTTTCTGTGTTTAACAAAAAAATTGCCATGGCGCGAGCGCGACTTATAAACTGGCATAGAAGAGACGGTGTGGCCGTTGGTGCGATATTCGAGCACGGAAAATGGTGCTCATTAAAGACTAGAAATACGGCCATGGGGCCCGGCCTCCGGTTTGACCCGGGCATCAGCTACTGGGATAAATTCCTCCACGATCACATTGCAGGTAAGCTTACGCCTTTAGGTAAAGCTTTAAGTAAATGCATGTCTTGGGATAGGGAGTCGCAGCAGACAGCCAACATTTCCCATAGGTTCGCTTTCTCGTGGATTGGTTTGGAAGCAATGCTGCCACCGAATGAGAAGGACGGCACCGGCGCAGGGAAGCGCTTTCCAATTCTCATTGGAGTTCCAGGAAAATACTACTCAAAGAAAATTAATGAAAATGAAATTTTACGAAATTTTCTCGCAATTAATTCGAATCCTGATGCGAAGAATTGGAAGGACGCAATAGGGGAAATGTATCGATACCGCTGTGAAATTTTTCATGAAGGCGGTACCGATTTCACATCTGACACCATCGAGCCTCTAAAGGCGGATTGGTACGCGAAAGTAGCGGATTTTTTGTGTGACCGCTTAGTTACGCTTGGTGGTATGGCGTTCAATGATAATGTCAATACCGTTGAGGAGTTTTGGGATTCATATGTGCTTCAGTTTCTCTTGTCGCCTAACAATCACTGGAATGCGTCAGGTGTTTTCTTTGGGGGGCATCTAATAAAATTTGACTGGTCGTCAGGGGTCTTCCCGGAGATTAACCATGTCTAATACATACACGCTCGCTCGGGGTTAAGCTGATAGTGATCAACGTGCTTTCTCCGAGGTAGCGCTTCTCTACCCCCAGCCTGGTGGCTGGGTATAGCATTACTCTCCGGTTACACGGCTAGCCTTGGTCATCAATTGTCTCCGACACATACTAATTCAGTGCCGCGACAGCAGCAGCTTCATTGTGTATATAATAAACTCACTTAGCCAATGTCTGGCCGATAATTGCCTCTCGCCATTGGCAACTCTTGGTCAAGGGTGTTATTCCGGGCTAGCTTGCTTATTCTCAGCTGCCGAAGAAAACAGCAGGATTCTGTAGCGGAAAGGAGTCTTGATGAAACTGAGTCTATTGTTCTTTGCTACTGACCTGTACGGGTAGTTTATTAATCTAAATCGCCCAGAAACAGGCGACGAAACAATTTAAATAGATAGATTAATTAAACAAGCAGTCCACTAGTGGCCGCCCAGCTAAGCATTTCCGTATTCATCATGCTGCTTCATCCGTTGCTCTGAACACTATTTCTGCCTCGGAAACTTAAACGCCCTCTGCTTGGCGGGCGACTTATAGATTTGCGACCCACAGTGCAAGCTTTCATCGAGCCGTGGTGGAGTAGGGTACAGTTCTGGCAAGGATGCGATCTTCTTTTCTATGAGGTCTGCGGCTTGGAGGTAGCAGTCGTGATAGTTTCCCGCGACCACTGGTACCACCTTTACATTCAACGACCGCAGCAGCGACGTGACGGGTGTTTCATCTGCCTCCCTATCGAGCGATACGTGGTAGTAAAAAACCTGCCCTGTCTGGTGCCGCCGCCGCCGTTTGTGCAGCAATAGCCACCAAAGATCGATCTCCGTAAAGTCCAAACCAAGCCCGACAATGTGGATGTGGTCGCGTAAAAAATAATCCACCCAGGAGTAGATGCTACGGTTCTCCGTGAATTCGAGAATTCCGTTTTTCACCGGGCTACCGACACGCCCATGGGGGTGACCTTTGAGCTCGACCGAATCCGTCACATAGTTGCGGATCTTTTGCAGGTATCCAGCGTAGTGATCGAAGCCCAGCACCATTGAACCTGGCCGGGCTACATCGCCATGAACATGCCAAATTTCCTTCTTGCCAGCGGTGTGCCGGCGAAAGAGGCTGTATCTCGATTCGGGAGCAAGAAACGTAGGTGAGTGAAGTGGCCCCGCAAATGCCTCCTCGATCGTGAAGTCATAATTCGTGGTCATGATCACGTTGAATTGACCACAGATCCTCTTGTGAGCTTCGACCGACTCGATCTGTTTGAGTAATTTAGCGAACTCAACCTTTACCGTATGCTCCGCTTTCTGGAATGGCATTGAGGAGCGGGCGCATAGCTCCTCGATAAACATGGACAGGGGTTTAGATTCAATATGTGGCACCAAGTCTATGCCACCAAATGTCGTCGCCAATTCCCGCAGTATTTCGTTCCAGCCTCTCTGCAATGCTACGCGGTTGATACCGTTTCCAAGAAGAAGACTATGCATAGGTTTCCAATATGATTTGGGAATCAGAGGGCAGTGGTGCACAGCGGGTTGTTTCCGTCATAGGATTGGATATCCCGAGAACAACAGTCAGTATCACTAGCCAATCTGGTCTGCCTCCCACTCAATGAAGTTGTCCAAAGGAATGCATCGGGCTGTGCCCGGCTCGGCCCCGAGGAACAACTCATCAACCCAAGGTTTGAGCCGTTTTGCCAAGACTGGGCCGTCTTCCTTCGAGAAGGTCATACCCGACACCCGTTTCAGCTGCCCTGTCATGGTTAACGGCACAGTGCTTGCTCTTTCAGTACTTACGAAGGTCCTGTCGAGCTGAGGGATACGTACCCAAGCACTCACGCTTGTCAGACGCTTGGTGGGACCATAGCGCATAGCAATGATCGGAGCATCGATAGGTAATGGCTCCTCGCTGTCGTCAGGCCAGTCTTCAAAGAAGTCCAGCTTGGTATTCCGCACATTGGGAAGATCTGATCGTCTTGCGTCTTTCTCTGCTTGGACGGCTTCGGCTTTGGCTTGGTCGCTTGCTTCCAGTCGATAGATTGCAATGTATATGTTTCGATTTTTTAAAGTGTTGGAGGGTGCATCTAAGAGCTTGTTGACACTGAACGGGCGGCTTGTACGGTTCTTTACCCACTGAATATGAGCTTTGATCAAACGATCTTCTGATACGGCCGCACCTTGCTGCCACAGGTGCTCAAACCATTCCTGCATCTGTGTCAATTGTGATTGCTCGTGGACCAGCATTCCGGCTTCATGCCAACCTGCACATTCCACTCCTTCAAAGCCCAATCCATTCACAGATAGATTGGCAGACCCCACTATTGCGGCAGTTTCACTAATCGCGACCTTTGCATGGAGGTTGTCCAGCGTCAGGATCCGAATGCCGGGCTTTTCCTTGGCTAGCTCGATCAGCTCACGGATGACCTGTGGGTTGGTCCCGCCACTACCAAGGTTGCAAATTATTCGCAAGGACCGGCCCTTCCATGCTTTGGCAATAAGCGTTTGAGCACCTTCGCCCCAGAAAGCAACCGCTATTGATAAATCCCCGCTGCTTTCGATCAGGCTGCGAAATTGTTCTAGGTATTTTTTTGACGACAGGAACATCAGTTGCCCCGGAGAAGATTTAGAACCTACCAGCTTATCTGAAGGTGAGGGAGCTGTGATGATCCGCGATGGAAAGCGATACAGGGTCCCTTCGTCGTGTTCAGGTATGTTCGCTGCCTGGGCGACGACGGCTGGTTGTTACGAGGGTGAAGGCAGCTTAAAAAAACGCTGGGCAGCTCGAACGGTGGCGTTCTCTAAAATGACCGCTTTTGGGCCGTTTTCGGCCTGCCACGACTAACCGGCTTGGGTTGTTTTTTGCCATTGCTGCGGTGTTTTTCGAGCAGGTTCATCCGCAAGAGAATATCCACGCTGAGATAGATGAAGGCGGGCAAGCAAGCCTGGAGGGTTGCCTATCAGCTGCCGTCGTTGGTGGCAGGCCGTAGTCGACCTAAGCGGACCTTCGCAGGCTATTAGTCAGCCAAGCTAGGAATGCCTGCCCGATGACATTATGCGAGTCTGCTCTCGCTAATCATCTATCGTTCGCCATGTCGGCGGCTCCCAACAGCGCATTAAGCTGGCTGCAGATGGTGGGAAAGCAGCGCTCATGCGCTGAATGGACTTGCGATGCGGTTGCCTTGCTCTGGTTCTGGACAATCACAGGCTCTCGGTGCTGAAGGGCTGCAATTTCGTTGGGGGGATGCATCCGTCCTAACGGCGTAGATCCGAGTGCGAAGCTGTGCGGTCTCCGGTTATGATGTGGCACTTGGACACTGCTACGGAACAAGGATCGGAGTGGTAAATGCATAAGAAGGTTTTCGGGGCGCAGCGACAACAGCTACTTGACTGGCTGGCGACACACTGGCTTAGCGAAGGCCCACCCATATGCTTCATCCAAGGATCTCCAGGAGTCGGAAAGACTGCGCTTGCCGCCGATTTGTGCGAAGTCGCCAAGAGGGAGGGCACATTTTTAACCTGTTTCGAAGAGGTTACGAGTCGGCCCGATCCTTCGCTGACTGATCTCTTCATTGACCTAGCTGCCAACTTAAGCAGTCATTGCCATCTGCCCGATATGGAAGCGGCTCTGCTGACAGGTCGCGAAATGAACCTTCCCCGCGCGCTTGATCGTGCGCTTCGGAATAAGGTGCTCATCGTCATTGATGACATTCAGCGACTTTTCAAGAACGACACCGGAGAGCCAATCGAAGAGGTCGCAGCGGTTTTGTCTTCAATAGGATCTATTCGTGGACACCAAGGCCGGCTGCTGCTGCTGAGTGACCGTTTACTGGAGCAAGGACGCTGGTCGACTGATATACCAATCAAGAAGCTTGACGAACTGGAGGTCGATGACGCCGTCGGACTACTTGAGGATCGCCTGTCGGATGCAAAAATCCCTGACGCCGTCGAAGGCGAACGTAAGACAGACCTCGTCCAAGCGTTAGGAAGAAATCCGAGAGCCATCGAAACACTGGTTTCAACGCTTGCCTTTGAGTCGTTGGATGACGTAATCGGTCGCCACCCTGGATTCTGGTCTGTAGAAGACCGCAGCGTCTCCCGTGGTTTTTTGCTTAAGCTAGAAAAGGATTTACTAGAGCGCTCTATTTTAAGGCTGAGCCCTGAACACTACAGGCGACTGTTGCTGCTCAGTGTGCACAGGAAGAACTTTGAGCAAGCTGTGTTCCAATTGCTGTGCGACGGAAAGCGTGAGGAGAGTAGGCAGTTGGCTCACGCGCTTGTGGCTCACTTCCTCTTGAAGCATGTTGCAGGTTGGTACTCCGTTCAAGCAGTCGTACGGGAAATCGGGCTCGCGCACCTCAAAGATCATGAGTCCGACTTTAAGCAGGCGCACGCGCGAGCAGCCGAGTATTACGTTAGACCTCTAAAATCTCGCGATGTAAGTGGTTTCAATTCTCGCCTTGTTAACTCATTTGCTGAGGCTCGTTATCATCTTTACCACGCAGGCCGGAACGAAGAATTAAGGCAATTGCTCGTCCAAATGATGGATGTTGCCCTCGCGGAAATGTCCAGTTTTTCGCCCGTTCCGGGGCATCCGGATGTTCTAAATGAACGCATCGGAATACTCACTATTTTACTCGAAAATGACGCTCCGGGTGGCTTGCACTATTACATGGCTAGGTGTTTGCGGGCCCGTAATAAAACGGGTGATCTTCAGAGCGCGATCACGCACGCGCGTATATCGACATCTGGTCGCAGGGCTCCCGCAGATAACTGGGTGCTGTTGGCGCAACTTCTAGAGCAAAGTGGCGATAAGCCAAGGGCGATTGATACCATTTACAAAGCTCTGGACTCCGTTCCAATGCAAGACAAAAGATTTTCTCTATATCACTACGGAGCAGCACTTCTCGCGAGCGACAACAGATCATCAGATGCACTGATTTTACTGCAGGAAGGAATACTCAATGTTCCGGCCGAGAAAAATGTTGCGAACCTATACGCAAAAGCTGCTGATCTGTACATGGAACAGGACAGAGCGGAAATGGCGATCGGATTATTGCAAGAAGGCATCCGACGAGTCCCTGCGAAGCACAACTTAATTTGGCTCTACCGAGGGCTGACTCAAGCGTTCCTCAAAGAAGATCGAGTCCCGGATGCCAATGATCTACTGCATCAAGCAATTGCCAATCAAACCTTCGATGGTGTTGATTTGGAGGCGATCTGGGAGCTACAAAAGACTATCCCGGCGAATAAGGCGACTCCCCCGCTGGGACGCCAAGCTCAGAGGATTGAACCGACCCTGCATGCGCGGGAGAATGGCTCTGTAAGTTCTGCAGCTGAGAAAGAATATTCGAATAAGCGAATTCTAGTGATGGCTACGGAGTGGACTGCAAAGCAGGGGGGACTTTCCACGTTCAATAGAGAACTCTGCACTTCATTGGCGAATCTAGGGCACGAAGTTATTTGTATCGTACCTGAAGCCCAACCAAGTGAGGTGGAGGCTGCCGGTCGCAAGAATGTTCGACTTAAGGCGGCATCAAGGGTGACAGGCGCAGATGCTTTCAGTGGTTTGATGCGTAAGCTGCCGTTGGATGATTTTGTTCCTGATGTTGTAGTGGGACATGGTCGTATCACAGGATATGCGGCTAAGGTTCAGCAGGAAGACTCATTTCCGGACGCTAAGCGAGTACATTTCGTTCATATGGCTCCTGGCGAAATCGAGTGGTACAAGGGGAAGGAGGATGCAGCCCAGACGGCAGAGCAACGTGAAGCAATTGAGCTAAATCTCTGTAAAGAGGCAGACTTAGTTGCGGCCGTTGGACCGCGCCTTCATCTGGAGTGCGGCAATCTGTTAGCCGCCCTCGAACCGTCCCCGAAACTGCACCAATATACCCCAGGCTTACACGATATCGTTTCTAGGAGTCCCCCTCCGGGCATTCTCTGCCTAGTCTTAGGCCGAGCCGAGGATATGGAGCTGAAGGGACTGGATATTGCCGCACTAGCCATGGCCAAACTATTGGATTCAGGGTCCGAGTTCGAGTCCCCGCCTGAGCTCGTTGTCCGGGGCGCTCCCTTGGGGACGGGGACGAGTCTAAGAGATACGCTTCGGAAGCTTGTCTATCCGAGCGATCTCTCCATCCGTGTCAAAGAGTATTCTGCAGACGTCGATGCCATTGAGCAGGATCTACGGCGTGCATCGGTTCTACTCATGCCATCTCGGCGAGAAGGTTTCGGCCTGGTGTCGCTGGAAGCTCTTCAAGTCGGAACGCCAATCCTAGTTAGCAATAAAAGTGGCTTTGCGGAATTTCTCAAGACTAAGATCACGAGCGCAAGTCAATTTCAGCAGTACGTTGTAAGAACGGTGGACGACTGCGAAGAATCTGCCGACGAGTGGTGCAAAGCGCTTGATTTCGTACTCCGAGATCGCAACGCGGCTTTTAAGCGGACAGTCGATCTGCAAAAAATAATGGACGGCCATACTTGGGAGGCCGCATCAGCAGAATTGCTTTCTGCGCTTTTCGCTGGGGCTGGCCTCTGACCCTCACTGGCAAGATTCCTGTTCAGAGCAGATAGCTTTGCTCTGACAACAGTGACCCAAAACGGACTGGGCGAAGGTCCGCTTTGGGCCGCAGACAAGCCGACCGGGCGCAGTGTCTCAAGGCAAAGGCTGATCAGTATTATTCGTTTGGCCCATAGGCAATCTTTGGCTGTTGCCCAATCGCTTCCAGATCAGCAGAGCGGTGAGTCGATAGTAATACCGGGTGGCGTCGGAGTGATCTTTCAGGTGCTGAGTGAGAAACCAGCGCACATGCTTGAGCCGCCAGGTCCAGGGATTGTCTCGCTGCCATCGCTGTTGAATGGTCGCTTGCATGATTCGGGCCTGGCGAAGGTGGCGTCGCTGAGTGGCCTTCGAGCCGGTCAGTACACCGCTCAGGAACAGCGTCATATCAAAGGGCTTGGTCACGCTCGACCTCCAATGTAGGCCGAAACCACATCGATCCGGTTATGCCCGAGCTCAACGCTGATCTGTTGGCGCGCCTGCTGATCAAGGTCGCGGTCAATGCGATAGCAATGGCCGCCGTTGACCGGGGCGGCGTGGCCCGTGAGCTGTTCGTAACGCTCGCAGGCGTAGGCCGCTCGCAGTTCATGGAAACCCTTCAGCCCTTGTTCATGCAGCATGTTGCGTGCGGGGAGCACGGTCTGTTGCAGGAACGCGGCGTAGCTTTCGTCTCGGGCCAGCAAGTTGCGGCTATGGGGCGGCGACGCATGACGAGCCAACTGCAGCGCCGCCTTCACCTCTTCATTAGCCACAACCCATCGCGGCGCTGATGCCCCTGAACGGCCGCCTTTGGTGCCGTCCTGGATGTTGATGCGGCCTAAGTGTTCGGCTTCGCGTTGCAGTCGTGGCAGGTCAGCCAGGATCGCTTCGCGCAGGCGCATGCCGGTTGTTCGGGCCAAAAGGACAATCGTTGCCACCCGCTCGTGTTGCTGTTCGCCAAGCGCCTCAATCACTCGCCGCACCTGTTGGTGGTCTTGCCCATCTGGCGCGCGGGTGCGTACGGTCGAACGCTTCTGTCCCAACGCCTGACTTGGGCTGGCGATCCTCAGGTTCTGATCACCGCGCAGCGCGGCGAGGGTGCGATTAACGCTGCTCAGGCGGTTCTGTGCGGTAGCAATGCAGAGTTCACCTTGCTGGATCTGCTGGCGCAGGTAAGCGGCGTAGTCTTGCAGTGTCCTTCGATCGATCTGGCGCGCATCGTTGTAACCGGGGCCGTCCTCTGACCGACACCAACGCACGAACGCTTGCCAGCGATCACTATGCGCTTTGACCGTGGCGAAGTGGCCACCGGCAAACAGATCCTTGAGCGCTTGTGGGCCAGCGTAGCTCAGCTGACGACCGTAGCCAAAGTTGCGACCATCACGCCGACCGACCAGTGCCATTGTCATCACCGTTTTCGTTTGTTTGCAGAAAGAGCAGCACGGCTTTCCAGTGGGGGCTGAGCCTGTCGACTTGCTGCCAGTGTGTCGGGCGGATCAGGAGGGCGTTCTCCTGGTGTTGCAGCAGTGCCCCTTCTTCGCGCAGTTGCTCGATCAGCAGGGCGAGGTTGGCAGGCTCCATGGGGGGTGTGGCGACAGCGGCGACAGTGGCGACAACCCGTGTCGTTTCTGGCCTGGCGCGTGGCGACAGGGTGGCGACAGCGGCGGCGACACGCCGTGATTCAGGTTGTGGTTGATGTTGCGCTTGGTAGCGGCGCACCGCGTCATTGAGGCGAAACATGGCGGACCTCGAAGGTTCTTCCATCGCGGCTGTTCAGCCAGCTATGAGTGATCAGCTCGACGAATAAAGAAGCGGTATGGTCAGCGCTCTTGCGGGCAAAACGAGGACCGTTGCGATTGACGTCACGGACGGTGAAGTGGGTCCAGCCTTTCTGTACCAGCCAGCGCAGCAGCCGATCCGCTTCCTCGCGTCGGCTATTGACCGGCTCTTGTTCGGTCAAGCGCTGAATCTCGGCCAGGTAGTAATCCATCAGCGTGGAGGCGCGCTGGATGTGTGCTTCGTCCAAGGCACTAGCCTCTTCAACCATGGCCAGCACGCCTGCGATACGCAGTACATTCGCCGCGGCCTTGCTCGCGACAGGCTGGACGCCGGCCAGCTCGCCGAACTCGCCAGACTGGCACTCGATGGTGTCGTGAATATCAATCCAGGCCCGACGGGCACGGGCTGTCAGTTCCAGCGTGGCGGGATTGAGTGAGCCATCCTGGTGAAGCGACCAGGGCTGTTGCAGCAGGGCGGTGATCCGCTGTTGGTAGCGCTGGACTTTGGCATCTCGGGTCAGGTCGATCGCCTTGTAGAGTCGCTGGCCGGCCAGGCGCTCGGGCCAACTGATCAGGCAACGGCCCAGGATGCCTTGGCCATTGATCACCGGGTCTTTGAACAGCTGGTTGGCCAGGTAGGGTTGCAGCATCAGGTGCAGGCTGAGGCGGCGGTCATAGGCGCGCAGGCTTTCTCCGGCCATGGAGCGCGCCCGGTCGATCGGGCTGCCATCCCACAGTGTCGACAAGGTGGTGATCGCCTTGAGCAGATTCTCTTTGCTCATGGTGCTGCTGCCCAAGAACTGGCCACCTTCATCATTGAACAAGCCCATGCTGGGCAAGCCATTGCACAGACTTTTGACCAGGGCCTCAATGGTGGGCTCGGCAATGATCAGTCTCGGCGGTACGGGCTCGGACAGCTCACCGCCTTTCGCCTCTGCACGCTCCGTTGAGGTTTTGGGTTTGGCCATGATGCTGGTAGCGGCGCGATAGGCTTTGAGCTTTTCCGCATAAAGGGTCCACTGCTGTCGTTCCCAGTCGCGCGCCGCCTTCAGTGCCAAATGATCCACCGCGCTTTTGCGATCACCCGAGGACGCCACCGTCAGTAGGTAGAGGGACAATGGATAGGTTCGGCCATCGAGTTCGACATTGGCATGACCCTGACTCACCAGGGCTGCGCTGGCCAGCACCGATTGTGCCGCCATTGCGCAGGGCACGCCGATCACCTGGGCCAGTCGCTCGACCGCAGGGCTCAACAGATCCCCCAATGCTTCGACCGGGTAGGGCAGTGGCGCCTGCTGGTATTCCAGCAATGGTTGTGGTGGCTCGAACGCTTCGCACTGTTGCATCACAATTCTCCTGAGATTATCGACTTCGTCCTCACTCATCCCGCCACGGTTGTTGAGTGTTATCAGGGATCAAGGCCCCTGCGACCTGTGAGGGTTGTCCACTAACGCGGGACTGGCGGCTCTTTACGACCGGGAGCTTGGGCATCTCATGATCTGGCCTCCTGAACACCGATAGCGGTGGGCGGGTGGAGGCTGCACTGGCTGACGAGACCGGTATCGCGAGATCCTGAGTCGGGTGAAGGCAGTGATGCGATGACTGGGGCATGCCTGACTGTCAGTCAGGTGCAGTCCATTTCATGGGCTGCGGCACCATCATCGGCATCGCTGTGGCGAGTGAGCATTCGGTGTTTGTCACGCCGATTGTCACGAGGGGGAAAGCCGCAAAGGCCCGTGCGATCAGGGCTGCAGAAGTGTGATATGCGCCCGTCTCTTTAGGGGGCAAAGAGACGGGCAAAAGGTTGGCGCAAGAATAGCCAAGCGGATAAGTTGCTGCAGAGCAGCCAGGAGGGGGCATGAGTTGCCGCAGTGGGCATTCTGGAAGAAGTGGCATCCATCACATCGCTGTGACTGTGCGAGCCGCCGGACGCTAATCGCACTTGGGGTGAACCACCATGATGTGGCGTAGCCTCAAAGGTTCTGGCTACCTGGGTGCTGTCGAGGACAGCGCTGGTACGGTTCTGGTTTAGCGCTCGTTCTGCTCGCGGTCAACCGTATTTTGGGGGCGGTTGTTGCGCCAATCGGTAACGGTGGAAGACCTTGGAAACCGGTGGTTTTCCATGGCCGGGTGGTCGTTCGTCGGTTTTTAATGTGAGCCCATGCGAGTGGGAATGCGGAGCCTTCCCGCTCGCGTGGGCTTGGCCGAGAAAGCCCCACGAGCGAGACTTGTAACGGCGACAGTCGCCACTTCTGTCGCCATGCAGCAGGCCAGGTATTACGCGGGTTGTCGCCGGTGTCGCCGCTGTCGCCAAATCAACCATCACTCCATCTGGGGAGTCATTCTCGGTTACTGGCGGCGTCCGGTGAGCGCTCACCGTATCGGCACGTTGTTGTGGTCCCTGGTTTGATTGATCGCAGATGCCGACAGGTTGCCAGTGGCCGCTTTCTGGATGTGCTCACTCCACCAGGCCATCATCGGACGCCGGCGTTCGATGTAGTCAGCTCGGTTGTAAGCGCTTCGGACTTCATCCTTGTCGACATGCGCCAGCGCGACTTCGATCAGCTCCGGATCCCAGCCATGCTCGTTCAGGATGGTGCTGGCCATGGAGCGCATGCCGTGGCTGACCAAGCGGTCCTGGAAGCCCATGCGTTTCAACGCCATGTTGGCGGTCTGGCTATTGGCGTGGGTGCGCGGATTTCTATCTGCCGGGAACACGTATTCCCTGTGACCACTGTGGGGCTTGAGCGCCTCCAGTAACGCGAGTGCCTGTTCGGTCAGCGGGATGGTATGCGGGCGACGCTTTTTCATGCGCTCCGGCGGGATGGTCCAGATGCGTTTGTCAAAGTCGATGTCTACCCATCGGGCGGTAGCCGCTTCGGCAGGACGGGTCATAGTGTGCAGTTGCCATTCGATCAGGCAGCGGGTGATCCGCTTGATGCTGGCGTTCGCGATTTCGATCATGAGCTCGGAAAGCTCATCGGGTCGTAGCGCGGCCATGTTCTGTTTCTTGGGTTTCTTGAATACCGCCCGAATGCCACTGAGGGGGTTAGCGAAAATCAACCCGGAGTTCACCCCGTAGGTCATGATCTCGTTGAGCCGTTGGCTCAATCGCTTCACTGTCTCGAGGCTGCCTTTGGCCTCGATTGGGCGAAGCAGTTCGATGACCATCGGGGCGGTAATTTTCGAGAGCGGCGTTGTTTTCAGGTCTGGAAATACATGCAGCGTGAGCGATCGCCAAATGTCTTCGGCGTACGCCGGCGTGACGGCGTCCTTCTTCAGCTCGAACCAGGCGGTGGCCACGTTCTCGAACGTATGTTCCGTCTCCGCTCGTTTGGCTTCGTCCTGTGCATTGCGTTGCACCTTGGGATCAATGCCTTGTGCAAGCAGCTCGCGTGCTTCCACCACTTTCTTCCTGGCGTTCGCTAGCGAGAGCTCTGGGTATGTGCCCAGCCCCATATTGATACGATTTTTGGTTACCGGCTCGCGGTAGTTGAAGTTCCACAGCATCGAGCCATTGCTCCTGACTCGGAGCTGAAGGCCGTCACCATCGCTGAGGACGTAATCCTTGTCTTTTGCCTTGACTGCCTTGAGCTGGCGGTCGGAAAGGCGAAGGGCTGGAGCGGGCATGAGAGCTACCTCTGACACCGTTTTGGTATTCCAAAAAATAGCACCGGATGGCTTGGAATACCATTTGGAATACCCAAACGGCTGGAACTCAAAAAACCTCTCCAGCGCCCAGTAGCGCTTAAACCCTTGATTTTGCTGGTTTTAAGGCACAAAAAAAGACGTCCGTGGACGTCTTTAGATGATGAAGTGGTGGAGCCGGGGGGATTTGAACCCCCGTCCGCCAGTACTCCGCTGTCGGTACTACATGCGTAGCCGTGTCTATTAAGTTAACCCTCAGCGACCCGACGGGCAGGGTGCTTTGGGCGAGTTGTGTAAGTTTTAGCCGATTCGTCCACAACGTACTGCACGGCGATTCCGTTCTATATGACAATCACTTTGGGTTTACGGACATCCCCTAATGATTGCTGGACCCGAAGGTACCAGAAGCTCAGGTCTAAGGCTGCTTACGCAGCGATAGCGAATTCCTGGCCGTAGTTTTCGTCATTGGCAACTATAGAAGTTGCAACAGTGGATTTACGAGTTCTGTTACCAACTCGGCATGCACCTAAAGTTTCGCAACCGGCGTCGAATCCTAAACGGCCCCGAACCTGTCACTCCATGAAGCTGGAGGAGTGGCAGGCATTTGCAGTGTACGCCAATCCGCGTCTGAGGCCAACCCGAAGGTTGGCCGCACGCGACATTACTGCTGATCGCCTTTGGTGTTGTTCTGCAATTTCTGAAGAGCTTGGGTGGTCAGCGAGATGCAATTCTTGCTGCCTTCCTCGGTGCCTTTGGCTTGTTCGGCCGTTGCCTGCCCGACGGTGGCGTCGATATCGGTTTTCATGCTTTCGCTCATCTGCTCGGTGCTGACTTTCGCATCCCTGATTTTTTGCAGATTGATCTGGCAAAGGTCTGCCTGGCTATTTGCAAACACCGGAGAGGCCAACATCGCAGCGGAAATGAACAAGCCAGCAAGTGCGGTGCGCTTCATGTGTATCTCCTTGAACGTAGGGTCTCGGTGCCGCTGGACAGTCGCGGCCAGGCCGAGTCGGTGGATGGCCCAGCGCAGCCGGGCCTATTCAAGTGACTACAGCGACGCGCAGGAATTCGATTTTTCTTCGAGTCCCATCGTCGGGCCCTCACCGTTGGCGGGTTTGGGACGGGTGACACGGTCTACCAGATACACCAGCCCGTGGTAGTCAATTGCGCCGTGTTGGGTAAGACCGATCTCACAGGTGCGGCTGGTGGAAATCCCTTCGTTGCAATGCTGTACCGCGTCCTTCAGTGAGCGCAGCGAGTGGGCATTGAGCTCTGGCGTGGAGAAGCCCTTGTCGCCGGCGAAACCGCAACAATGGATGCCTTCGGGGATGACCACGTTTTTACTGCACTGGCGCGCCAGGTCGATCAGCGCCTGGCTTTCGCCAAGGTGCTGCGTGCTGCACGTGACGTGCACGGCGATGGGCGCTTCTTGGGGGGTGAAGTCGAGACGATCCATCAGATGGGTGCGGATGAAGCGCACCGGGTCATACAGGTCCAGGCGCACGTCGCCAAGGTCCTGGACCAGCCGCAATGTGCAGGGGCTGGTGTCACAGTAGATTGGGTCGAGCCCGCCGCGACTGGCGTGCAGCAAGGCGCCGATCAGTTCCTGGCGTTTATGCTCGGCCTGTTCCGTGTAGCCTTTGGACGCAAAGGGTTGGCCGCAGCAGAGGCTGTCCACATTGTCTGGAAAGACCACCTGATAACCGGCCTTTTCCAGCAGGCTGCGGGTCTTGTCGTACAGCGACATCTGCTCCTTGTCCGCTGCTGCCGGGCCCATGACCCGCGACACGCATGCCGCCAGGTACACGACTCTCGGACGTTCGTCCGACACGGCGGGGCTGAAACGGATGGCCTTTTCCGGCTGGGGCATGGCGTTGGTCCACTGTGGCACCTGGCCCTTGGACAGGCGCGTCAATGAGGCCGACAGTCTCGCCAGGCGAGGCGCGCCCAGCAGCATGCGCGCACCGTTGGCGACGTGCAGGACGAAGCGCGCGCCTTGCAATGTGGTGGCGAAATTTCCTTCAATCCAGTTGGCGGTTTTCGTCTTCGTCGCGTCACGGCTGCGCAGTTTTTTCACCAGCTCGCCGGTATTGATGCCTACCGGGCAACGTTGTGCACACAGGCCCGTGGCGGCGCAGGTATCGATGCCCTGGTATTGGTAGGCACGTTCCAGTTCGGTGGTGTCCGTGCCGGCGCGTTTTTTGGCTTGGATATCCCGCCAGATCACGATGCGCTGGCGCGGGCTCAAGGTCAGGTCCTTGGACGGGCACACCGGCTCGCAAAAACCGCACTCGATGCACTTATCCACAATTTCATCGGCGGCCGGCAGCGGTTTGAGGTGCTTGAGGTGGATCTGCGGGTCTTCGCTGAGCACCACGTCCGGGTTGAGGATGCCGTTGGGATCGAGCAGGCGTTTGAGCTGCCACATCAACTGATAGGCGTCACTGCCCCATTCCAGTTCGACGAACGGCGCCATGTTGCGTCCGGTGCCGTGTTCGGCTTTCAGCGAGCCGCCGAATTCCACTGCCACCAACTGCGCCACGTCGTCCATGAACGCCTGGTAGCGTGCGACTTCTTCAGGGTTGTTGAAGCCTTGGGTGAAGACAAAGTGCAGATTGCCTTCCAGCGCGTGTCCGAAAAGGATCGCTTCGTCGTAGTGATGTTTGTCGAACAGCTCGATCAGGCGGTTCACGCCAATGGCCAGTTGTTCCACCGGAAAGGTCACGTCTTCGATGATTACCGTGGTTCCGGTTTTGCGTACTGCCCCGACGGCTGGAAAGGTGTCTTTGCGGATCGCCCAGAGCCGGGCGTTTTCCCGCGGGTCTTCGGTAAAGTCGACCTGTTTTTCCACCGGGAAACCGGCCAGGGAGGCCATGATCCGGGCCAGTTGTTCTTGCAGTAAGGACGAGGAAGCGGCGCGGGATTCGATCAGCAAGGCGCAGGCATTGGTCGACAGATGCTGTACGAAATCCGGCATGCCCGGTTTGTCCTGCACCGAGCGCAGGCTGCGGCGATCCAGCAGCTCCACGGCCGAGACTGGCTGGCTTTTCAGCACGGTGACGGCGTTGCAGCAGGTCTCCACATCGGGGAACACAATCAGGGCCGAAGCCTTGTTCGGATGGTCGATAACGGTGTTGTAGGTCACCGCGCTGATGAAGCCGAGGGTGCCTTCGGAGCCGACCAGCAGGTGGCTCAAGATATCCACAGGCTCATCGAAATCCACCAGGGCATTGAGTGACAGGCCGGTGGTATTTTTCAGACGGTATTTATGCCGGATTCGCGCAGCCAGTTCAGTGTTGGCGCGGGTCTCGCGGCCCAAAGTCGCCAGGCGTTCCAGCAGTTCGCCATGGCTCGTACGAAAAGCCGCCACGCTGCTGTCGTCTTCGGTATCCAGGCGCGTGCCATCGGCCAGCACCAGGCGGATGCCGGCCAGGGTGTGATAGGTGTTCTGCGCCGTGCCGCAGCACATGCCGCTGGCGTTGTTGGCGACGATGCCGCCGATTTTGCAGGCATTGATCGACGCCGGATCTGGGCCGATCTTGCGCCCGAACGGCGCCAGCCAGGCGTTGGCCTGGGCGCCGATCACGCCGGGCTGCAAACGAATCTGCAGGCCTTGCTCGCGAACCTCGCGCCCGTTCCAGTTATCCCCCAGCACAATCAGCACCGAGTCGCTGATGGCTTGCCCGGACAGGCTGGTGCCGGCGGCGCGGAACGTGACCGGGACCTGGTCGCGTTGGGCCAGTTTCAGCAGCGCAATCACTTCATCTTCGGATTCGACGCGCACCACCAGTTTCGGAATCAACCGGTAGAAACTGGCGTCGGTGCCGAAGGCCAAGGTCGACAGCGGATCGTCGAAACGGCGTTTCTGCGGGATCAGTTGTTGGACGTCGTGTAGGAAAGGGGCCGGAAGGGTCATTGGTCCTCCAGAATCAAAACCACCAGATCCTTCGGACCATGAGCGCCATAGGCCAGGATTTGCTCGATGTCGGCGGTTTTCGACGGGCCCGATACCAGCAGGGCGTTGGTGGGCATGCCTTGGGCCCACTCGAATTCCTGCTGCACTTCATAGAAGTTGTCACGGATCTCGCTGGCCTTGAGCAGGGCGAAATGCACCGGTGGCACCAGGCTCATCAGTCGCGGCTCTTCCCGGGTTGGCCAGAGAATCAGGCTGCCGGTGGCGGCGATGGCGCCAAGGGTTCCGGTGAGGCTGGCGGGGGTGTCGTTGAACAACTCGGCCTTCCACTCTTCTACCGGGCGGTCGTAGGCCTTGAGGGTTGGCAGGTCCGGATGGTTCGCCCAGAACTGTGTGATTTTTTCCCCGTGCGCGGTGGTCGGGGCGATGAGCAGGCTCGGCAATTGACGGTCGCGCAGCAATTGCGCGAGCAGGGCCGGCCAGCCTTCGTCGGACGTCAGATGGATTTCGGTGTGCACCGCCTCCATCAGCTTGCGCAATTGCGGGATACGCTCCTCGGGCGCATAGCGATAGGTTTGCGTCACCAGCTCGACGTCGAAGTTGTCGGCAACGGGCGTGGCGCCGGTCAGGCTTTTACGCAGCTTGGCGAGGATATTGTCCTTGGCGCTCATCGGCGGTCTCCCTGCTGGTTCAGGTGTTCGCGGGCCAGGTCATGCAATGAGCGGGCGGCGGGTTTGGGGGCGCTGTGGTTCTGGGTCCATGGGCCGATGTTGTTGGGCGTCAGGGCGCGCAGGCGCGTGGCGAGGAACCCGAACAGCCGATACAACCGTGGCGAACTGTTGAGCCGAGCCCAGGCATTCCAGATGAAGCGTTCCTTGGGCGAGTATTTGCTGCCCTGGCCGCGCATCACCTGATGGGGGCTGTCCGGCGCCTTGACGTTTTCTTCCCGCAGCCGCCGGAGCAAAGCCGGAATCGGAATCTTCACCGGACACACTTCACCGCAGGCACCGCACAGTGAAGACGCGCTCGGGTGGTCCGGCACCTTGGCCAGGCCGACCATGTGCGGCGTGATGATTTTTCCGATGGGTCCCGGGTAAACCTCGCCGTAGGCATGACCGCCGATTCGTGTATAGACCGGGCAATGATTCATACACGCGCCGCAGCGAATGCAGTTCAGGGTCTGGCGCAGTTCGCTGTCGGCAAACGCCTGGCTGCGACCGTTGTCGAGCAGGACCAGGTGGACTTCCTGGGGGCCGTCCAGTTCGTCGGCCTTGCGCGGGCCGGAGATCATGTTGACGTAGGTGGTGATGGGCTGGCCGAGGGCCGAACGGGTCAGCAGCGACAGCAGTGGCACGACGTCGCGCAGGTTCTCGACGACTTTTTCGATGCCGGTCACGGCAATGTGCACCGGCGGCACGGTGGTGGACATCCGCCCGTTGCCTTCGTTTTCCACCAGCAGCAGCGTGCCGGTTTCGGCGACGGCGAAGTTGACGCCGGAGACGCCGATGTCGGCCTCGAAAAATTTCTGCCGCAATACCTTGCGACCGATCTGAATGAGTTGGTCAACGTCCTTGGTGTACTCCACGCCGAGTTTGTCGTGGAACAAGGACGCGACCTGACCGGCATTCTTGTGGATCGCCGGCATAATGATGTGTGAAGGCTTCTCGTGGTCGAGCTGGACGATGTATTCCCCCATGTCGGACTCAAGACATTCAATGTCCCGAGCCTCGAGGAAATGGTTCATCTCCATCTCTTCGCTGACCATCGATTTGCCCTTGATCACTTGCCGCGCCTCGTGAGCGCGGATGATCGAGAGGACGATGCCGTTGGCTTCGTCCACCGTTTCCGCCCAGTGCACGTTCACACCGTTGCGGGTCAGGTTGCTTTCAAGTTGCTCGAGCAGGTCGGGCAGCTTCGATAACGCACGGGCGCGGACGGCATTGCCCAGCACACGCAGGTGTTCTCTTTCGTGGGCATCGCTGAAGGACGTTGCCCGTTTGGTCATCAGTGAATCCATCGCGCTGCGAAAGTTGTTTCGCAGTTGCGTGTCGCCCAGGGCCTTGTGGGCTCGGGCGCGAAAATCTTCCTGCACCTCAACGGTCGGAATCAGCGTCGGCGTGCTCATGCGACACCTCCGCTACGCTGCCAGAGGAAGCTCGCCAGGTGCTGGCCGCGTAGCGCCTCCTGCTGTTTTTCCAGTGCGCCGTTGATGTTCATCAGGCAGCCACAATCGGCGCTGATGACCTTGTGCGCGCCGGATTCCTTCAGCGCTCGGGTCTTGTCGGCCACCATCGCGCCGGAAATATCCGGCATGCGAACGCTGAACGTCCCACCAAAACCACAGCATTCGCTTTCGTGGCTGTGTTCGACTCGCTCCACATTGCGCAACTGCGCCAACAACGCGCGGCCGTGCAGGTGGGTGTTCATTTCACGCCGTGCCGAGCAGGACGTGTGCAGCGCGACCTTCACTGGCTCACCGCTGTCATTCAACTGCACCTTGCAGACAAACAGCAGGAATTCAGCCAGCTCATAGGTCCGGGCCGCCAGGGCCTGGACCTGCTTGAGGGTTTGCGGCTCGTCCTTGAACAGGTCGGCGTAATGCTCGCGCAGCATGCCGGCGCAGGAGCCCGAGGGCACGACCACCGGATAGTCTTCGGCAAACAGGGCCAACTGCGCCCGTGCCACCGTCCGCGCCTGCTCGGTGTAGCCCGAGGTGTAGGCCGGTTGGCCGCAGCAACTTTGCCCTTGCGGGTAGTCCACCCGGATTCCTTCGCGCTCCAGCAGATGAATCGCATCCATCCCAGCTTCGGGATAGAACAGGTCCACCACGCAAGTGCCGAACAGGTAGACCCGTTGCGGTTTTTCGCTGGGGTACTGCCGAGGTTCGGGCAATGGCGGGGCGACACGGGTCGCGTTCGGCACGGCGTTGTAAAAAAGCTCGCTCATCAGGCGTGTCTCCGGGTGGTCCCGGTTATCCGTCCGCTGAGGCTGCTGAATATAGCCAGGAAATCTTTCAGCAGCCTTGCAGACCCGGTTGTGAATAGCAGACGCCGAATCACGGTTCGGCGTCGGTTTTTCCAGTATTACGTGTAGGACTTAATGAACCAGCATGCCGGTAAACCAGTAGGCCTGGGCCAACGTGATCAGGCCGACAATCGTTGCAAAGAATAGGCTGTGTTTGAGGGTGAAACGGAACAGATCCGATTCTTTGCCCACCAGCCCGGTCGCGGCGCAGGCCACTGCGATCGATTGCGGCGAAATCATTTTGCCGGTCACGCCGCCGCTGGTGTTGGCCGCCACCAGCAGGGTGTCGTTGACGCCGATCTGATGCGCGGTGGTGGCTTGCAGCGAGCCGAACAGCGCGTTGGACGAGGTATCGGAACCGGTCAGGAACACGCCCAGCCAACCAAGGAATGGCGAGAAGAACGGGAACGCCGCGCCCGTGCCCGCCAGGACCAGGGCCATGGTCGAGGACATGCCGGAGAAATTGGTGACGAAGGCGAACGCCAGCACCATGCCAATGGAAAGAATGGGCCAGCGCAGTTCGTAGAAGGTCTCTTTTAAAGTGGTAAGACCAGTTTTAATGTTGATCTTGAGCACCAGCATCGAGATCAGTGCCGAGAAGAAAATCGCCGTGCCGGTGGCGGAAATCGGGTCAAGCTTGAACACGGCCGGAATCGCCGTCGGGTTGACGACGATTGGCGCGACCTTGATCACCATCTGGTCCAGATGCGGGATGGCGAAGTTGAACACCCAGCCGTACATCGAGCCGCCAGCGGCGAACATCGCCTTGAACGGCTTGAGGGTCCAGATCGTCACCAGCACGGTAAGAATCAGGAACGGCGACCAGGCCTTGATGATTTCCCCCAGGCTGTAGGGCGAGGCCACGGTGCTACGAGGCTGGCCGAAGCCGCCGGCGCTGGCGGTGATGGCTGCGCTGGAAGTGGCGCCGGCAATCTGGGCGCCTGCGGTGCGCTTGGGTTGCCAGACTTTCAGGAACAACGTCAGGGAAACCAGGCTGGCCAGGGCCGAGGTGATGTCCGGCAGTTCCGGGCCGATGAAGTTGGACGTGAAGTATTGGGTGATGGCGAAGCTCAAACCTGCCACCAGTGCAGCTGGCCAGGTTTCCCGCACACCGCGCAGGCCGTCCATCATGAACACCAGCCAGAACGGCACGAACAACGACAGCAAGGGCAATTGGCGGCCGGTCATGGCGCCGATCTTGAAGGCGTCGATTCCGGTGACCTGGCCGGCCACGATAATCGGAATGCCCAGCGCGCCGAACGCCACTGGGGCGGTGTTGGCGATCAGGCACAGGCCGGCGGCGTACAGGGGGTTGAAGCCCAGGCCGACCAGCAGGGCGGCAGTAATCGCCACCGGTGCGCCGAAACCGGCGGCACCTTCCAGGAATGCGCCGAAGCAGAAGCCGATCAGCAGCACTTGCAGACGCTGGTCATCGGTAATCGACAGCACCGAGCTGCGAATCACCTCGAACTGGCCGCTCTTGACCGTCAGTTTGTAGAGGAATACGGCGGCGACGATGATCCAGGCGATGGGCCACAGGCCATAGGCAAAGCCATAGCCGGCGGCGGCAAAGGCCATGTCTGCCGGCATCTGGAACGCGAAGATCGCCACGGCAATCGCCAGCGCCAGGGTGATGCTGCCGGCCACATGCCCCTTGAGGCGAAACACCGCCAGGGCCAGGAAGAAAAATACGATGGGAATAACGGCCGCGAGGGCGGACAAGCCGAGGCTGCCGAGCGGGCTGTAGAGCTGTTGCCAGGTTTGCATAATGGGTGGGCCCCTAATTGTTGTTGGTCAGGCACTGGTCAGCGGTTTTGGGTAATTGGTAATACCAATTTACAAGCGCTGTTGGCTAGGGTAAAAGCCTTGGTTGTCGTGTGTCAATTTGCCGCCCTGAAACTTTCGTCGAATAAGCGGTGCAGAGGGCATCTGATCCGGTGGTGAAAACAGCTTTTGATGGGTGTGGACAAGGCCCGGATGGGCCAGAATAGAGAGCCCGGCGAGCCGTCGGGATCGTGGAGAATTGAGTTATGGGGTTTGATCAGATTCGTCAGCGCCGTTTGTCTGACGATATTGTCGAGCGGCTTGAAGGCATGATCCTTGAGGGCACGCTCAAGTCCGGTGAGCGGTTGCCTGCCGAGCGGACCCTGGCTGAGCAGTTCGGCGTGTCACGTCCTTCGTTGCGCGAGGCGATCCAGAAACTGGCGGCCAAAGGCTTGTTGGTCAGTCGTCAGGGCGGCGGCAACTATGTGGTGGAGTCGCTGGGCTCGACGTTCAGTGATCCGCTGCTGCAACTGTTGGAAAGCAATCCCGAAGCGCAGCGTGACTTGTTGGAGTTCCGTCACACCCTGGAAGCGTCCTGCGCTTATTACGCGGCATTGCGGGCTACGGAGGTGGATCGCGAGCGGCTGACGGCGGCCTTCGACGAGCTCCAGGATTGTTACTCGCGCCACGACGAGATAAGCCGGGCGGAGGAGGGCGCGGCGGATGCCCGGTTTCATCTGGCGATCGCCGAGGCCAGTCATAACGCGGTGTTGCTGCACACCATCCGCGGCTTGTTCGACCTGCTCAAGCGCAACGTCGTCACCAACATCGGCGGCATGTACAAGCAGCGCAGTGAAACTCGCGACATGCTGATCAGCCAGCACCGAGAGCTGTACCAAGCCATCATGGACGGGCATGCCGAACAGGCGCGGGAAGTGTCCAGCCGGCATATCTTGTATGTGCAGGAAGTCTTGGAGGAGGTGCGTCAGGAAGTGCAGCGCGTGGCGCGGGCGGAACGGCGTAAAGGCATGTAGCGCACGAACCCTGTGGGAGCGAGCCTGCTCGCGATAGCGGTCTGTCTGACACATCAATGCCGGATGTGTCGACGCCATCGCGAGCAAGCTCGGCTCCCACAGTTGATCCCGGGCTAGTCTTCCTTGCCCTTGTTGCGCACCGCGCGCTGCAGCTCGCGGCCGGCATCGCGTTCGCGTTCGGTGTCGCGCTTGTCGTATTCCTTCTTGCCCTTGCCCAGGGCAATTTCGCACTTGATCAAGTGCTTGCTCCAGTACAACGACGTGCAGACGCAGGTGTAACCCTTCTGTTGCACGGAGGCGAAGAGTTTTTCCAGCTCGCGTTTGTTGAGCAGCAGCTTGCGCGAGCGCGTCGGGTCGGCGATCACGTGGGTGCTGGCGGTGGTCAGCGGCGTGAAATGACTGCCCAGCAGCCAGGCCTCGCCGTCCTTGAGCAGCACGTAGCTGTCGACCAGTTGCGCCTTGCCGGCACGCAGACTCTTTACTTCCCAGCCGGCCAGGACCATGCCAGCCTCGAAACGCTGTTCGATGAAGTAATCGTGTCGCGCCTTTTTATTTTGCGCGATGGTCCCTGTGGGGTGTTTCTTCTGTTTAGCCATAGGGGCGGCATTATAGGCAGTTGCGTGCGTGTCGGCTACGGTGAAGCTGCGTGCTTGAGCACGTTGAGTGAATCCCGGACAATGCGGCCTCTTTTTCGAACGCTTGGGCGTGATCACGATGTCGACAGACAAGGTTTCTGTCCACGGCAGTTGGGCTAGCCGCTGGGTCTTCATACTCGCGGCCACCGGTTCCGCCGTGGGGCTGGGCAGTATCTGGAAGTTTCCGTACATGGTCGGCGTCTACGGTGGCGGTGCCTTCGTATTGATGTTCCTGGCGTGCATTGCGCTCATCGGCGCACCGGTGATGCTGGCCGAAACCCTGATCGGTCGTCGTGCCCGGCAAAGCCCGGCCAATGCCCTGAAGGTGCTGGCGGTGGAAGCAGGGCATTCGCCCAAGTGGTCGTGGGGCGCCTTCGCCGGAATGATCACGGCGCTGTTGATCCTGTCTTTCTATAGCGTGGTCGGTGGCTGGTCGCTGGACTACATCATCGACATGGGCCGCGGGGATTTCCAAGGGGCCACGCCGGATCAGGTGGGCGCCTACTTCGGTAATGTGATCGCCGATCCCTGGCGGCTGACCCTCTGGCACACGATCTTCATGGTGCTCTCGGCGGTGGTGATTGCCCGGGGCGTGGTGGCCGGGCTTGAGCGCAGCCTGCGGATCATGATGCCGTTGCTGTTCGTGATGATCCTGGTGTTGCTGGGCTACAGCATGACCACCGGACACTTCATGGAAGGCGTGCATTTCATGTTCGACTTCCAGCCGGAGAAAGTCCTCGACGGCCTGCTGCCGGCCATGGGGCATGCGTTTTTTTCGCTGAGCGTCGGCGTGGGATCGATCATGATCTACGGCGCCTACATGCCCAAGAACGCCTCCCTGACCCGGACTGTCTTCGGCGTCGCGCTGCTGGACACCTTCGTGTCGCTGCTGGCGGGTGTGGCATTGTTTCCGATTGTGTTCGCGGCCGGCCTGAACCCCAGCGAAGGGCCGGGGTTGATGTTTGTCAGCCTGCCCTTTGCCTTCGGCAGCATGGCCTTCGGTCAAGTGATGGGCGTGGTGTTTTTCCTCCTGGTGGCCATCGCGGCCTGGAGTTCGGCCATCTCCCTGTTGGAGCCCATGGTGGCTTACCTGGTTGAACGGACCCGGCTCAGCCGCGCCTGGGTAACCTTCTGGTTGGCCTTCACCTGCTGGTTTGTCGGCCTGGGTACGGTGTTTTCTTTCAATATATGGAAGCAGGCGAAGTTTTTCGTGAACGAAGACGGGCTGTTCCATCTCTACCAGTGGGGCGCAACCGGAGGGCTGGATTTCTTCGGCGTGATTGATTTCTTCACCTCGCGGATCATGCTGCCATTGGGTGGTTTGTGTTTCGTAGTGTTTGCAGGATGGATCATGGGGCGTGAAGCGGTGCGTGATGAACTGTCGCTGCGCAGCCCGGTATTGTTTGGTTTGAGCCTGTTCTTGATGCGCTACGTGGCGCCCATTGGCATTCTTGTAGTGTTTGCCGCCCAGCTGTGGAAGTGACGCTTACATGACGACACATATTCAACGCTCGGCCTTGCTGCCCTACCCGGCGCAGGCGCTGTATGACCTGGTCAACGATGTGGCGAGCTACCCGGAGTTTTTGCCGTGGTGCTCGTCGGCCGAGGTGCTGGAGAGCTCTGAAACCCATATGCGCGCCAGCCTCAACATTGCCAAGAGTGGCTTGAGCCAGCGCTTCGTCACACGCAATACGCTGGTGCCGGGGCATTCCATCGAGATGAACCTGGAAGAAGGGCCTTTCAATCAGCTCCACGGTGTCTGGGTGTTCAAGCCGTTGGGTGAAAAGGCCTGCAAGATCAGCCTGGACCTGTCGTTCGACTACGCCGGCCCACTGGTGCGGGCGACGTTGGGGCCGCTGTTCAATCAGGCTGCCAATACCCTGGTCGACGCGTTCTGCCAGCGGGCCAAGCAGAATGCAGAGCTCAAGCGTTGATTGAGATAGAAGTGGTGTATGCCTCGGTGGAGCGTCAGGTCTTGCGCGCATGCGTGGTGCAGGAAGGCACCAGTGTTCGCGCAGCGCTGGTGGCCTCGGGGATTGCCGATGCATTCCCGGAGCTGGACCTGGCGACTTGCCCGGTGGGGATTTTTGGCAAGCAGGTTGCCGATCCAGAGCGCCAGGTGGTGCAGGCGGCTGATCGACTGGAGATTTATCGCCCGTTGTTGGCCGATCCGAAGGAGATTCGGCGCCTGCGCGCGGCCAAGGCTGCCCAGGCGCGCCAATCGGAGCAATAACCTGGCCGCAATGGCAGGCGATAAAAAACCCGGCATGCCGGGTTTTTTATTGTCGCGATTTATTGCGGCGAGGTGTCCAGAGGCTCTGGCGTCGGGACGGGTACAGTCTCGACCTGGTCCACGTCTTTCTGGATCTGGTCCTGCAACGAACCTGGCTTGGCCGGTTTTTCCGGTTTTGGCTGTTCGGCATTCTGGGCCGGGTCGGTCACGGTGGTGCCGCTGTCCTTGCCCATGATGGCCTCGTCGCGGCTCACGCCAGGCATGAAATCGCCCGACAGGCTGACGAGTTGGTCATTGGGGCTGAAGATAACGCTGATGCGTTCCTGCTGGCGCTCACCGCCGCCTGGCTGCAAGCTGTACAGGTAATCCCAGCGATCGGCATGGAACGTGTCGGTCAGCAGGGGGTTGCCCATGATAAACCGTACTTGCCGGCGGGTCATTCCCGGGCGTAACTGGTCTATCATGTCCTGCGTGACGACATTGCCCTGCTGGATGTCGATTTTGTAAACCCCGGGGAATGAACAACCGGCGAGTGCGAGCAGTCCCACAAAGGTGAAACTGGTTAGCAAGAGCTTGGTGTTTTGCATCGGTGGGCGACTTCCACTATCTTGGCTGGGACAACGTAAACGCCGATCATACCCGCATTAAGAGAAGCTGCGAAGCAGCATCGCGAGAAAGCTGACCATGGTTGAAAATAGCGAACTACGCAAAGCCGGCCTCAAAGTGACCCTGCCACGGGTCAAGATTCTACAAATGCTCGACTCCGCCGAGCAACGCCACATGAGTGCTGAAGATGTCTATAAGGCGCTGATGGAGGCTGGCGAGGACGTCGGTCTGGCCACGGTTTACCGTGTTCTGACCCAGTTCGAGGCAGCTGGCCTTGTGGTGCGACACAACTTCGACGGAGGCCATGCGGTCTTCGAGCTGGACGACGGCAAGCATCACGACCATATGGTCAACGTCGAGACCAGTGAAGTGATCGAATTCTTCGACGAAGAAATCGAGCGGCTGCAGAAAGCAATCGTCGACAAGTATGGCTTCGAGATGGTTGATCACAATCTTGTGCTGTACGTACGCAAGAAAAAGTAAGCATGTCGCGCGGACTTAAGGTTCGCGAAACGAACGAAGGCGACCCCAGGGTCGCCTTCGTGCTTTCTGCCGTTCTCAGATTTTCGCGGTAACGACCATTTTTTTCGCGTGGGCCAGGGATTCCTTGGTGAGGTCGATGCCCCCGAGCATTCGTGCCACCTCTTCCACGCGCTCGTTTTTGTTGAGCTTGGACACGGCGGTACGAGTCGCGTCCTCGCCGCGCACCTTGTGCACAAATAAATGCTGGTGTCCCTGGGCGGCGACCTGAGGCAGGTGAGTGACGGTCAGCACCTGGCCACGTTCCCCCAGCCGACGCAGCAACTGGCCGACAATTTCCGCTGTAGGGCCACCGATACCCACGTCCACTTCGTCGAATACCAGCGTCGGTACGCGAGAGGTTTGTGCGGTGATGACCTGGATGGCCAGGCTGATTCGCGACAACTCACCGCCGGAGGCGACTTTAGCCAAGCCTTTGAGCGGTTGTCCGGGGTTGGCGCTGACCAGCAATTCCACCTGTTCCAGCCCATTGGGTTGGAGCTCGTCGCCAGCGTTGGGGCGCAATTCGATGGTGAAGCGCCCGCCCGGCATGCCCAGGCGCTGGATTTCCTGCTCGACGGCACTGGCCAGCCCTGTTGCGGCATGCTGCCGCAATTCACTGAGCTCCCTGGCCTTTTCCTGGTAATGACGGGCATAGGACGCCAGTTCGTCCCCCAGGCGCTCGATGGACTCATCGTTGGCGTTCAGGGTTTCCAGTTCTTCCAGCAGCCGTTGCTGGAGTTCGGCAACGTCGGTCGGCTGGATGCGGTGCTTGCGCGCCAGTGTATAGATGGTGTCCAGGCGCTCTTCCAGGTACTGCAGGCGGGCCGGGTCGGCATCGAAATGATCGAGGAACCGATTCAGCTCCCCGACGGCCTCTTCGACCTGGATCTGCGCGCTGGTCAGCAGGTTGGTCGCTTCGTTCAAGGCGCCCACTGAATTGTTCACGCTGGAGAGTCGGTTCAGGCTCGCTGTCAGTGCATTGAGGACATTGCCCGAATCGCTCTCGCTGCATTGTTCGACCACCTGGCGGCAGATGCCCAGCAGGGTTTCGGCGTTGGTCAGGTTCTTGTGTTCCTGCTCCAGTTCTTCCAGTTCATTTTCACCCAGGGCCAGGTTCTCCAGCTCTTCGAGCTGGTAGCTCAACAACTGGTGGCGGGCGCGCTGCTCGTCGCCGGAATTGGAGAGTCGATCCAGTTCCTGCCGGGTTTGGCGCCAGCGTTGGGCCGCCAGTTGGACTTGCCGGGCCAGGTCCGTGGCGCCGGCGTATTCATCC
Source organism: Pseudomonas sp. CFII68 (assembly GCF_000416195.1). Classification (NCBI taxonomy): domain Bacteria; kingdom Pseudomonadati; phylum Pseudomonadota; class Gammaproteobacteria; order Pseudomonadales; family Pseudomonadaceae; genus Pseudomonas; species Pseudomonas sp. CFII68. The sequence continues at coordinate 108,568 of NZ_ATLN01000123.1, read as the reverse complement.
AGCAGGCGGCGATGGGTGTCGGTCTTGAGCAGGGATTGGTGTTCATGCTGGCTGTGAATGTCGATCAGCAGCTCGCCGAGGGCCTTGAGATCGCCCAAGGGGCAGGGCGTGCCGTTGATGTAGCCTCGGGAGCGGCCTTCGGCGGTGATGACCCGGCGCAGGATGCACAAACCGTCGGTGTCCAGGTCGCGTTCGGCCAGCCAGGCGCTGGCCTCGGGGATGTCGACCAGGTCGAACGTCGCCAGGATGTCGGCCTTGTCCGCTCCGGGGCGCACCACGCCACTGTCGGCGCGATCGCCCAGCGTCAGGCCCAGGGCATCGAGCATGATCGACTTGCCTGCGCCGGTTTCACCGGTGATCACACTCATGCCTCGATCGAGTTCGAGGTCGAGATGTTCGACGATGGCGTAGTTGTGTACGGACAGGTGCACCAGCATAAGGCCGCTCCCAGGCTTTAGGTCTGGTTATTTATACAGTGTTTTGTTTCGGCCTGACAATGCCCTCGCTTAGCTCGATTTGCTTGGGAAAATGATTTTCTTAGCGCGGCGAGGAATGGTTATGCAGCTGTTTTTTGTAAGGTTAATTCGTCAGGTGGCCCTTGAAGCTGAAAAACCCGACCCCATATACCGGGGCAGAAGCGCGAGTCGAGCTCGCGGACGAAGTTGAGAGGAGAAATCTATGGCTGACGAACAGACTCAGGACACGCAAAATCAAGACGCCAATCAGGCTTCCCAGGTTTGCGGTGAAGACCTGGCGGCACGTGTACAAGTGCTCGAGGAGCAACTGGCCGGTGCGCAGGATCAGGCGTTGCGTGTAGCAGCCGACCTGCAGAATGTCCGCCGTCGCGCCGAGCAAGATGTAGAGAAGGCTCATAAATTCGCCCTGGAGCGTTTCGCCGGCGACCTGCTGCCGATCATCGACAGCCTGGAGCGCGGCCTTGAGCTGTCCAACCCGGATGACGAAAACATTCGTCCGATGCGTGAAGGCATCGAGCTGACCCTGAAAATGTTCCAGGACACTCTCAAGCGTTATCAGCTCGAAACCCTTGATCCGCATGGCGAACCGTTCAACGCCGAGCATCACCAGGCCATGGCGATGCAGGAAAGTGCCGACGTCGAGCCAAACAGTGTGCTGAAGGTTTTCCAGAAAGGCTATCTGCTCAACGGTCGCCTGCTACGCCCGGCCATGGTCGTGGTCAGCAAGACGCCAGCGCCGGTTTCGCCTTCTATTGATGAGCAGGCTTGAAATCGGTCGTAGCGGCCCCATCTATATGTCAAGCGTTTAAGTGCTACCGCAGTTAGCCACCACTGCTGCGGCAACCAAATCCAAGTTCCGGGAGAGTTAACATGGGCAAGATTATCGGTATCGACCTGGGGACCACCAACTCGTGCGTCTCCGTGCTGGAAAACGGCAAGGCCAAAGTCATCGAAAACGCTGAAGGCGCGCGTACCACGCCGTCGATCATCGCTTACGCCAATGATGGCGAGATTCTGGTTGGCCAGTCGGCCAAGCGTCAGGCAGTGACCAATCCGCATAACACCCTGTACGCGGTGAAGCGTCTGATCGGTCGCAAGTTCGACGAAGAAGTCGTCCAGAAAGACATCAAGATGGTGCCTTACAAAATCGCCAAGGCTGACAACGGCGACGCCTGGGTTGAAGTGAACGGCCAGAAAATGGCACCGCCACAGATCTCGGCTGAAATCCTCAAGAAAATGAAGAAAACCGCCGAAGATTACCTCGGCGAAGCGGTGACTGAAGCGGTCATCACTGTTCCTGCCTATTTCAACGACAGCCAGCGCCAGGCGACCAAAGACGCCGGCCGCATCGCGGGCCTGGACGTAAAACGTATCATCAACGAACCAACCGCGGCCGCTCTGGCCTACGGCATGGACAAGGCCAAAGGCGATCACACCGTGATCGTCTACGACCTGGGTGGCGGTACCTTCGACGTCTCCGTGATCGAGATCGCTGAAGTCGATGGCGAGCACCAGTTCGAAGTGCTGGCAACCAACGGTGACACGTTCCTCGGTGGTGAAGACTTCGACATCCGCCTGATCGACTACCTCGTCGACGAGTTCAAGAAAGAAAGCGGCATGAACCTCAAGGGTGACCCGCTGGCCATGCAGCGCCTGAAAGAAGCCGCTGAAAAAGCCAAGATCGAACTGTCCTCGAGCCAGTCGACCGACGTGAACCTGCCGTACATCACTGCAGACGCCACCGGTCCTAAGCACCTGAACGTAAAAATCTCCCGCGCCAAGCTCGAAGCGCTGGTGGAAGACCTGGTTCAGCGCACCATCGAACCTTGCCGCATCGCCATGAAAGACGCCGGTATCGACGTTGGTTCGATCAACGACGTGATCCTGGTTGGCGGTCAGACCCGTATGCCACTGGTTCAGAAACTGGTGACCGATTTCTTCGGTAAAGAAGCACGTAAAGACGTCAACCCTGACGAAGCTGTTGCCATGGGTGCTGCTATCCAGGGCGCGGTATTGGCTGGTGACGTGAAAGACGTTCTGCTGCTCGACGTCAGCCCGCTGACCCTGGGTATCGAAACCATGGGCGGCGTGATGACCGCGCTGATCGAGAAGAACACCACGATTCCTACCAAGAAATCGCAAGTGTTCTCGACGGCCGACGACAACCAGGGTGCAGTGACCATTCACGTACTGCAAGGTGAGCGTAAGCAAGCCGCACAGAACAAGTCCCTGGGCAAGTTCGACCTGGCCGAGATTCCACCAGCACCACGTGGCGTGCCACAAATCGAAGTGACCTTCGACATCGACGCCAACGGCATCCTGCACGTCGGCGCGAAAGACAAGGCTACCGGCAAGACTCAGTCGATCGTGATCAAGGCCAACTCCGGTCTGTCCGAGGAAGAAATTCAGCAGATGGTTCGCGATGCTGAAGTCAACGCCGAGGAAGACCGCAAGTTCGAAGAGCTGGCCAGCGCCCGCAACCAGGGCGATGCCTTGGTGCACTCGACCCGCAAGATGATCGCTGATGCTGGCGAGAAAGTGACCGCGGAAGAGAAAACCGCCATCGAAGCGGCCGTGGTTGCCCTGGAAGCTGCTGTAAAAGGCGACGACAAGGCGGCCATCGAGGCGAAGATCGAAGAGCTGTCCAAGGTCTCCGCGCCAGTGGCTCAGAAGATGTACGCCGAACAGGCTCAGCCTGCCGAAGGCGCTGCTGCGCAGGGCGAATCGGCCGAGAAAGCCGACGACGTCGTTGACGCCGAGTTCGAAGAAGTGAAAGACCACAAGTAATCGCTTGTTGGTCGGCCGGTTGACTGCATTTGTGCGGTGGCTGGTAGGATGTCGCCGCGCGGGAGCTTGCTCCCGCGTTGGCGTGTCTGGAGCTAATGAATTTTTACAGCATGCGACGGTGTTCGGGTGCTGGCGGTGTGTTCGGGAATGCTCCTGCTTTCCGAGCGACATGCACCGCGTTTTGGCCGGGTCCCTGGCTGAAAGAAATATGACCAGGATCGTTGAATTGACGTGAGTTGGGTCCGGGCCTGTATTGGGGCTCAACGAGTTTGGCAAGGTTCAGGAGAGGTTTGCCGGACGTCCATGAGAGTGCAAAGACCAATGGCAAAGCGTGACTTTTACGAAGTATTGGGTGTCGAGCGGGGGGCCAGCGAGGCGGACCTGAAAAAGGCCTATCGTCGCCTGGCGATGAAGCACCACCCGGACCGTAATCCCGACGATAAAGCGTCGGAAGAGATGTTCAAGGAAGCCAACGAGGCTTACGAAGTACTGTCTGATTCGAGCAAGCGCGCGGCGTATGACCAGTACGGGCATGCCGGTGTCGACCCGAGCATGGGCGGCGGCGGTGCCGGTTTTGGCGGCCAGAACTTCTCCGATATTTTCGGTGATGTGTTCAGCGATTTCTTCGGCGGTGGTCGCGGCGGTGCCCGTGGTGGCGCCCAGCGTGGCAGTGACCTGCGCTACACGCTGGAGTTGAACCTGGAAGAAGCGGTGCGCGGTACCACCGTCAATATCCGTGTTCCGACACTGGTCAATTGCAAGCCGTGCGATGGCTCGGGTGCCAAGAAGGGCTCCTCGCCTGTTACCTGCCCAACCTGCGGCGGTATTGGCCAGGTTCGCATGCAGCAGGGCTTCTTCTCGGTGCAGCAGACCTGCCCGCGTTGCCATGGCCAAGGCAAGATCATTTCCGACCCGTGCGACTCCTGCCACGGCGAAGGGCGTGTCGAAGAGTACAAGACGCTGTCGGTCAAAGTACCGGCCGGTGTCGACACCGGTGACCGCATTCGCCTGTCCGGCGAAGGCGAGGCGGGTGCCCAGGGCGGCCCGACCGGCGACCTGTATGTGGTCATCAACGTGCGCGAACATGCGATTTTCCAGCGCGACGGCAAGCACCTGTTCTGCGAAGTGCCGATCAGCTTCGTCGATGCGGCCTTGGGTGGCGAGCTTGAGATCCCGACCCTCGACGGTCGCGTCAAGCTGAAGATCCCCGAGGGCACGCAGACCGGCAAGCAGTTCCGGATCCGTGGCAAAGGCGTCGCGCCAGTGCGTGGCGGTGGTGCGGGCGACCTGATGTGCCGCGTGGCGGTGGAGACTCCGGTCAACCTGGGTCGGCGTCAGCGTGAGCTGTTGGAAGAATTCCGCAACTCGCTGGCGGATGACAACAGCCACTCCCCGAAAACCACCGGTTGGTTCGAAGGCGTGAAACGCTTCTTCGGCGACCTGTAAGGAGTTCGCATGCGACGTATAGCTGTGATGGGCGCTGCGGGGCGCATGGGCAAGGCACTGGTCGAGGCGGTGCAGCAGCGCTCGCCGCTTTCCGGCCTGACGGCGGCCATCGTTCGGCCCGACAGTACGCTGGTGGGCGCCGATGCGGGCGAGCTGGCCTCGCTGGGGCGTATCGGCGTGCCGATGTCCGGCGGCCTGGAGAAGGTGCTCGACGAGTTCGACGTGCTGATCGACTTCACCCTGCCGGACGTGATGCTGAAAAACCTCGCGATCTGCCGCAAGCACGGCAAGGCCATGGTGATCGGTACGACGGGGTTGGATGCTGCCCAGAAGCAATTGCTGGCCGATGCGGGCAAAGATATTCCGATCGTGTTCGCGGCGAACTTCAGCGTGGGTGTGAACCTGTCGCTGAAGCTGCTGGACATGGCGGCCCGGGTCTTGGGTGACGATGCGGATATCGAAATCATCGAGGCGCATCACCGGCACAAGATCGACGCGCCTTCGGGAACGGCCTTGCGCATGGGCGAAGTGATTGCCGATGCGCTGGGTCGCGATCTGCAGGAAGTGGCCGTGTATGGGCGCCAGGGGCACACCGGTGCGCGTGAGCGCAGCACCATCGGTTTCGCCACTGTGCGTGGCGGTGATGTGGTGGGCGACCACACCGTGCTGTTCGCCACTGAAGGCGAGCGCCTGGAGATCACCCACAAGGCATCGAGCCGGATGACTTTCGCCAAGGGGGCGGTACGTGCCGCGCTGTGGCTGGATGGCCGCGAGCCTGGTTTGTACGATATGCAGGACGTTCTCGACCTGCGTTGATGCCCTTAAGTGCGGGGTTCAGGTTATACTGCGCCCCGTTTTACACCGCTTCGCGACGTCCTGTCGCATTCCCCTGCCTTTAAGGCTCATTAGCGGTGGACCAAAAAAGCCTTTTTCTGTAAGCTACAGCTTTAGTGTGTCCACTAAAAGCGCGCAGAATAATTCAGTGAACAAGCGGGGTGACGTGTCCATACGTCACTCCGCTTTTTTACAATCTGCGATCGCCCTTTCAGGCTTTATTTACGGGAGGTCTTCTTGACTAAGCCAGCCATACTCGCCCTTGCTGATGGCAGCATTTTTCGCGGCGAAGCCATTGGAGCCGACGGTCAGACCGTTGGTGAGGTGGTGTTTAACACCGCAATGACCGGCTATCAGGAAATTCTTACCGATCCTTCCTACGCCCAACAAATCGTTACCCTGACTTACCCGCACATCGGCAACACCGGCACCACGCCGGAAGACGCCGAGTCTGATCGTGTCTGGTCCGCCGGCCTGGTCATCCGTGACTTGCCGCTGGTAGCGAGCAACTGGCGTAACACGATGTCCTTGTCCGACTACCTGAAAGCCAACAACGTCGTGGCGATCGCCGGTATCGACACCCGTCGCCTGACCCGCATCCTTCGGGAAAAAGGCGCGCAGAACGGCTGCATCATGGCCGGCGACAACATTTCCGAAGAAGCCGCCATCGCCGCTGCCCAGGGCTTCCCCGGCCTCAAGGGCATGGACCTGGCGAAAGTCGTCAGCACCAAGAAGCAGTACGAATGGCGCTCCACGGTCTGGGACCTGAAGACCGACAGTCACGCGACGATCGAGGCTTGCGAGCTGCCTTACCACGTGGTGGCCTACGACTACGGCGTCAAGCTGAACATCCTGCGCATGCTGGTCGAGCGTGGTTGCCGCGTCACCGTGGTGCCGGCCCAAACCCCGGCTGCCGACGTCCTGGCCCTCAAGCCCGACGGTGTGTTCCTGTCCAACGGCCCGGGTGACCCGGAGCCTTGCGACTACGCGATCCAGGCGATCAAGGACGTGCTGGAAACCGAGATCCCGGTATTCGGTATCTGCCTCGGTCACCAACTGCTGGCCCTCGCTTCGGGCGCCAAGACCTTGAAGATGGGGCACGGCCACCACGGTGCCAACCACCCCGTGCAGGACCTGGACACCGGCGTGGTGATGATCACCAGCCAGAACCACGGTTTCGCGGTGGACGAAGCTACCCTGCCGGCCAACGTGCGCGCGATTCACAAGTCGCTGTTCGACGGCACGCTGCAAGGTATCGAGCGTACCGACAAGAGCGCGTTCAGCTTCCAGGGCCACCCTGAAGCCAGCCCGGGCCCGAACGATGTGGCGCCGCTGTTCGATCGCTTCATCAACGAGATGGCCAAGCGACGCTGACCGCGAGAAGCCCGAGGGCGGCCCCGAGCGCGGCGGCCCCTTCGGGCGCTTCAAAGATTGTTCGACGGCCTAGCCGACTGACCTGCGGATTTGAGTGACAAACCCATGCCAAAACGTACAGACATAAAAAGCATCCTGATTCTCGGCGCTGGCCCGATCGTGATCGGCCAGGCCTGCGAATTCGACTACTCCGGCGCCCAGGCCTGTAAGGCCCTGCGCGAAGAGGGCTACCGCGTCATCCTGGTGAACTCCAACCCGGCCACCATCATGACCGACCCGGCCATGGCCGACGCCACCTACATCGAGCCGATCAAGTGGCAGACCGTTGCCAAGATCATCGAGAAGGAACGCCCGGACGCGCTGCTGCCGACCATGGGCGGCCAGACCGCGCTGAACTGCGCCCTGGACCTGGAACGCGAAGGCGTCCTGGAGAAGTTCGGTGTGGAAATGATCGGCGCCAACGCCGACACCATCGACAAGGCCGAAGACCGTTCGCGCTTCGACAAGGCGATGAAATCCATCGGCCTGGACTGCCCACGCTCGGGCATCGCCCACAGCATGGAAGAGGCCAACGCTGTCCTGGAACGCCTTGGCTTCCCGTGCATCATCCGTCCGTCCTTCACCATGGGCGGCACCGGTGGCGGCATCGCCTACAACCGTGAAGAGTTCGAAGAAATCTGCGCCCGTGGTCTCGACTTGTCGCCGACCAAGGAACTGCTGATCGACGAATCCCTGATCGGCTGGAAAGAATATGAAATGGAAGTTGTCCGCGACAAAAAGGACAACTGCATCATCGTCTGCTCCATCGAGAACTTCGACCCGATGGGCGTGCACACCGGTGACTCGATCACCGTCGCACCAGCCCAGACCCTGACCGACAAGGAATACCAGATCCTGCGTAACGCCTCCCTGGCGGTGCTGCGTGAGATCGGCGTGGAAACCGGCGGCTCCAACGTCCAGTTCGGCATCTGCCCGAACACCGGTCGCATGGTGGTCATCGAGATGAACCCGCGGGTATCCCGTTCGTCGGCCCTGGCGTCCAAGGCCACCGGTTTCCCGATTGCCAAGGTCGCGGCCAAGCTGGCCGTGGGCTACACCCTGGACGAGCTGTCGAACGACATCACCGGCGGCAAGACCCCGGCGTCCTTCGAACCGTCCATCGACTACGTCGTCACCAAGCTGCCACGCTTCGCCTTCGAGAAGTTCGCCAAGGCTGACGCCCGCCTGACCACCCAAATGAAGTCGGTCGGTGAAGTCATGGCCATCGGCCGGACCTTCCAGGAGTCCTTGCAGAAAGCCCTTCGCGGTCTGGAAGTGGGCGTCTGCGGCCTCGATCCGAAGCTGGACCTGGCCGACCCGGAAAGCATGAGCGTGCTCAAGCGCGAGCTGACCGTGCCGGGCGCCGAGCGCATCTGGTACGTGGCCGACGCCTTCCGCGCCGGCATGACCGTCGAGCAGATCTTCGGCATGAACATGATCGACCCTTGGTTCCTGGTACAGATCGAAGATCTGATCAAGGAAGAAGAGAAGGTCAAGACCCTGGGCATGTCCAGCATCGACCGCGACATGATGTACCGCCTCAAGCGCAAAGGCTTCTCCGACATGCGCCTGGCCAAGCTGCTGGGTGTGACCGAGAAGAGCCTGCGCACGCATCGCCACAAGCTGGAAGTGTTCCCGGTCTACAAGCGCGTCGACACCTGCGCGGCCGAGTTCGCCACCGACACTGCGTACCTGTACTCCACGTACGAAGAAGAGTGCGAAGCCGCGCCATCGACTCGCGACAAGATCATGATCCTGGGTGGCGGTCCTAACCGGATCGGCCAAGGCATCGAGTTCGACTACTGCTGCGTACACGCGGCACTGGCCCTGCGCGACGACGGTTACGAGACCATCATGGTCAACTGCAACCCGGAAACCGTGTCCACCGACTACGACACCTCCGATCGCCTGTACTTCGAGCCAGTGACCCTGGAAGACGTGCTGGAAATCGTCCGCGTCGAGAAGCCAAAAGGCGTGATCGTCCAGTACGGTGGCCAGACCCCGCTGAAACTGGCGCGTGCCCTTGAAGCCGCCGGCGTGCCGATCATTGGCACCAGCCCGGATGCGATTGACCGCGCCGAAGACCGTGAGCGCTTCCAGCAGATGGTCGAGCGCCTGAACCTGCGCCAGCCGCCAAACGCTACCGTGCGCAGCGAAGACGAAGCGATTCGTGCCGCCGCCAAGATCGGTTACCCGCTGGTGGTGCGTCCGTCCTATGTACTGGGCGGCCGTGCGATGGAAATCGTCTATCAGGAAGACGAGCTCAAGCGCTACCTGCGTGAAGCGGTCCAGGTCTCCAACGACAGCCCGGTGTTGCTGGATCACTTCCTCAACTGCGCCATCGAAATGGACGTGGACGCGGTCAGCGATGGCAAGGACGTGGTGATCGGCGCGATCATGCAGCACATCGAACAAGCGGGCGTTCACTCCGGTGACTCCGCTTGCTCGCTGCCGCCTTACTCGCTGCCGGCGCACATCCAGGACGAGATGCGCGAGCAGGTCAAGAAAATGGCCCTGGAACTGGGCGTTATCGGCCTGATGAACGTGCAACTGGCCCTGCAGGGCGAAGACATCTACGTCATCGAAGTCAACCCGCGCGCTTCCCGGACCGTACCGTTCGTCTCCAAGTGCATCGGTGTTTCCCTGGCGATGATCGCTGCACGGGTCATGGCGGGCAAAACCCTGAAGGAACTGAATTTCACCAAGGAAATCATTCCGAACTTCTACAGTGTGAAAGAGGCGGTGTTCCCGTTCGCCAAGTTCCCTGGCGTCGATCCGATCCTCGGCCCAGAGATGAAGTCCACCGGTGAAGTGATGGGTGTGGGCGATACCTTTGGTGAAGCCTTCGCCAAGGCCCAGATGGGTGCCAGCGAAGTGTTGCCGACTGGCGGCACGGCGTTCATCAGCGTGCGTGATGACGACAAGCCACTGGTTGCAGGCGTAGCCCGTGATCTGATCAACTTGGGCTTCGAAGTGGTCGCCACTGCCGGTACTGCCAGGCTGATCGAAGCGGCAGGCCTGAAAGTGCGCCGCGTGAACAAGGTGACCGAGGGGCGTCCGCACGTGGTCGACATGATCAAGAATGACGAAGTCACGCTGATCATCAACACCACCGAAGGTCGCCAGTCGATCGCCGACTCCTACTCCATTCGTCGCAATGCGCTGCAGCACAAGATCTACTGCACCACGACCATTGCTGCGGGCGAAGCGATCTGCGAAGCGCTCAAGTTCGGTCCCGAGAAGACCGTGCGTCGCTTGCAGGATCTACATGCAGGATTGAAGGCATGAGCATAACCAAGTACCCGATGACAGTTCAGGGCGCGAAGGCCCTGGAAGAAGAACACGCTTTCCTGACCAAGGTCGAGCGTCCCCGCTTGAGCCAGGCAATTGGTGAAGCGCGTGAGCTGGGCGATCTCAAGGAAAACGCTGAATACCACGCTGCCCGAGAGGAGCAGGGGATGGTCGAGGCGCGTGTCCGTGATATCGAAGGTCGCATGCAGAATGCGGTGATCATCGATGTCACGACGATCCCGCACACCGGCAAGGTGATCTTTGGCACTACCGTGGAAATCGCCAACGTCGAGACCGATGAAAGCGTCACTTACCAGATCGTGGGAGAGGACGAGGCAGACATCAAGCTCGGCAAGATCTCCGTTGGTTCGCCCATCGCTCGCGCCTTGATTGCCAAGGAAGAGGGCGATGTGGTGGTGGTGAAGACGCCAGGTGGTGTCATCGAGTATGAGATTGTCGAAGTCCGTCACATCTGAACGAAGGTGCCCGCTGCGAGCGGGCGCCATGCTCTGGCAGCTCACCCAGATGTTGTGGGTGGGCGGTGTCTGGTTGTTGCACGTCGGTTTGCTGCCGGTGCTGGGTCGAGTCGGCCTGGCACCGCTGCTCATCGATGAAATCGCAGGCATGCTGACGGCGCTGCTGGTGGGTTTTTCCGCGGCGTGCGTAATGTTTCAGGCTTTGGTGCTGGTTCAGGCCGAGGGCCTTGCCAGTCTATGGCGCGACATTCGTGGGCAATTGTTGCTCATGTCGTTGTACGCGTGCGGGATGTTCTTCGCGGTGCGTCTCGGCTGGCCGGATGCGAGCCAGTGGCAGGCATTCAGTTACCTGGTGCTGGGTTTTTCCGGATTGGTGCTGGTGTTGCAACCGGTTCCCGGCTGGAGTGGCAGGGTGCGCGAAGCACACCCTTGACCCTTTGACATCACTTGAAGCGGTGAACGTTCGACAGTTGCTTGTTGACGCTGAAATTCTTGCGATAAATCAGTGCCATCTTGCCGATGACCTGCACCAGGTCGGCCTTGCCGGTCTTGCACAGTTCGGCAACGGCAGCCAGGCGGGCTTCGCGATCGAGGATGTTGAGCTTGATCTTGATCAGCTCGTGATCGCCCAATGCGCGTTCCAGTTCGGCGAGTACACCTTCAGTCAAACCGTTGTCAGCCACAGTCAAAACCGGTTTCAGATAGTGGCCAATGGATTTGTATTGTTTCTTCTGCTCTTGAGTGAGCGGCATAATCTGACCCCTGCGTCTGATCTTGTAAAAAGCGGCGGCCAGTTTACCCGAGCAAGTCCGGGACCGCCCACTTAATCACGACCCGTTTTATTTTTGAGGTGGCCCGTGGCCCGTTCCAAGACAAGTCTTAAATGGCTGCAAGAGCATTTCAACGACCCATTCGTGAAAATGGCGCAAAAAGACGGGTATCGTTCCCGTGCCAGCTACAAGCTGCTGGAGATTCAGGAAAGAGACCGTTTGATCCGTCCAGGCATGAGCGTGATCGACTTGGGCGCCGCCCCGGGTGGCTGGTCCCAAGTGACCAGTCGTCTGATTGGTGGGCAAGGCACCCTGATCGCTTCCGATATCCTGGAAATGGACAGCATCCCGGATGTGACCTTCATTCAGGGCGACTTTACCGAGGACGCCGTACTGGCGCAGATCCTTGAAGCGGTTGGAAAAAACGAGGTGGACCTTGTGATTTCCGATATGGCCCCCAATATGAGTGGACTGGCATCTGTTGATATGCCGCGATCGATGTTCCTGTGCGAGTTGGCACTGGATCTTGCGACTCGGGTGTTGAAGCCAGGTGGTGATTTTTTGATCAAGGTCTTCCAGGGTGAAGGCTTCGACGAATACCACAAGAGCGTGCGCAAGCAGTTCGAGAAGGTCACGACGCGCAAGCCGAAATCATCGCGTGATCGCTCCCGTGAGCAGTACCTGCTGGGCCGTGGCTTCCGTGGTCGCAGTGAGGAATAAGAGGTTTTTCGACCGGGGCGATAGGTTTTTCGTATTTCGTCCCGTGAGCATTAGCGAATACTGTGTAGAAAGTGTTTCACAAAGGGTTACAGACGGCGCCTGCCAGAGTCGTAGGTAATGTAGTAAGTTAGGCCGGTGAATATCATGCGAAGCACGCGCCAGTAGCGGAGCTTGCTTCAGAGGGTAGTTAATTGAACGATATGGCAAAGAATCTGATCCTGTGGTTGATCATCGCCGCTGTCCTTGTGACCGTGATGAACAACTTCTCCAGTCCTAACGAGCCGCAGACCCTCAACTATTCCGACTTCATCCAGCAGGTCAAGGATGGCAAGGTCGAGCGTGTAGCCGTTGATGGCTATGTGATTACCGGCAAGCGCACCGATGGCGACAGCTTCAAGACCATTCGTCCGGCAATCCAGGACAATGGCCTGATCGGCGATCTGGTGGACAACCGTGTCGTGGTCGAAGGCAAGCAGCCTGAGCAGCAAAGCATCTGGACCCAGCTCCTGGTCGCCAGCTTCCCTATCCTGGTGATCATCGCCGTGTTCATGTTCTTCATGCGCCAGATGCAGGGTGGCGGTGGAGGCAAGGGCGGGCCGATGAGCTTTGGCAAGAGCAAGGCTCGGCTGCTTTCCGAAGACCAGGTGAAAACCACCCTGGCCGACGTCGCAGGTTGCGACGAAGCCAAGGAAGAAGTGGGCGAGCTGGTCGAGTTCCTGCGTGATCCGGGCAAGTTCCAGCGTCTGGGCGGCCGTATCCCGCGCGGCGTACTGATGGTGGGCCCACCAGGTACTGGTAAAACCTTGCTGGCCAAGGCGATTGCCGGTGAAGCCAAGGTGCCGTTCTTCACGATTTCCGGTTCCGACTTCGTCGAAATGTTCGTCGGCGTGGGCGCCAGTCGTGTTCGCGATATGTTCGAGCAGGCCAAGAAACACGCGCCATGCATCATCTTCATCGACGAAATCGACGCCGTCGGTCGCCACCGTGGCGCCGGCATGGGTGGCGGTCACGACGAGCGTGAACAGACCCTCAACCAGTTGCTGGTCGAGATGGACGGTTTCGAAATGAACGACGGCATCATCGTGATTGCCGCCACCAACCGTCCTGACGTACTTGACCCTGCGCTGCTGCGTCCAGGTCGTTTCGACCGTCAGGTCGTGGTGGGGTTGCCGGATATTCGCGGCCGCGAGCAGATCCTCAAGGTTCATATGCGCAAGGTGCCAATGGGTGACGACGTCGCCCCGGCAGTCATCGCGCGTGGTACGCCGGGCTTTTCCGGCGCCGACCTTGCGAACCTGGTCAACGAAGCGTCGCTGTTTGCTGCTCGTACCGGCAAGCGCGTCGTGGAAATGAAGGAATTCGAGCTGGCCAAGGACAAGATCATGATGGGCGCGGAGCGCAAATCCATGGTCATGTCGGAGAAAGAAAAGCAGAACACTGCGTATCACGAGGCGGGTCACGCGATCGTCGGTCGTGTCGTGCCTGAGCATGATCCGGTCTACAAGGTCTCGATCATCCCGCGTGGTCGTGCCCTGGGCGTGACCATGTTCCTGCCGGAAGAAGATCGCTACAGCTTGTCCAAGCGTGCATTGATCAGCCAGATCTGTTCGTTGTACGGCGGCCGTATCGCTGAAGAGATGACGCTGGGCTTCGACGGTGTGACCACTGGCGCGTCCAACGACATCATGCGTGCGAGTCAGATCGCCCGGAATATGGTCACCAAGTGGGGCCTGTCCGAGAAGTTGGGGCCGCTGATGTATGCCGAAGAAGAGGGGGAAGTATTCCTCGGTCGTGGTGGCGGTGGCCAGCATGCAAGCTTCTCTGGCGAAACGGCCAAGCTGATCGATTCCGAAGTGCGCAGCATCATCGACCAGTGCTACGGCACAGCCCGGCAGATTCTCACGGACAACCGTGACAAGCTCGATGCCATGGCCGATGCCCTGATGAAGTACGAAACCATCGATGCCGAGCAGATTGACGACATCATGGCGGGTCGCGTACCTCGCGAGCCTCGTGACTGGTCGGGTGGTACTGGCACCTCCGGTACACCTCCGGCTGTACAGGGTGAGCGTCCGGAAACACCGATTGGCGGTCCGGCCGCTGATGTCTAAGGCTTGAAATGACTTCTGTTCAGTCCTCGACCCGGTTGCCTTGCGGCAACCGGGTTCTTGATTTGGCCCATGCGCATGTCATGGGCATTCTCAATGTCACGCCTGATTCCTTTTCCGATGGTGGTCGATTCAGCCAGCTCGATGCTGCGCTGCGGCATGCCGAGGCCATGGTGGTCGCGGGCGCAACGCTGATCGATGTGGGTGGTGAATCGACCCGGCCGGGCGCACGTGCGGTCTCGCCTACCGAAGAGTTGGAGCGAGTGGCGCCGATTGTCGAGCGTATCCATCGTGAACTTGATGTCATTATCTCGGTCGATACGTCCACGCCTGCGGTCATGCGTGAGACTGCGCGACTGGGGGCGGGCCTGATCAATGATGTTCGGTCCTTGCGGCGCGATGGAGCCCTGGATGCGGCGGCGGCCACCGGGTTGCCGGTGTGCCTGATGCATATGCTCGGTGAGCCGGGGACCATGCAGAATGACCCGCACTATGATGATGTAACCAGGGAAGTGAGTGAATTCCTGGCGGAGCGTCTGGACCAGTGTGCCGCCGCGGGCATTCCCGCCGAGCGGATCATTCTTGACCCCGGGTTCGGCTTTGCCAAGACTCTGGCTCACAACCTGAGCCTGTTCAAGCATATGGAAGCCTTGCATGCCCTGGGGCGGCCCCTGTTGGTTGGGGTCTCGCGAAAGAGCATGATAGGCAATGCCTTGGGCCGCCCGGTGGGCGAGCGCCTGTATGGCGGTCTCGCCCTTGCGGCCTTGGCCCTTGCCAAAGGTGCACGCATATTGCGCGTGCACGATGTAGCCGAGACGATGGATGTCGTGCGGATGATCGCAGCTGTGGATTCAGCCGAATAAGAATGACGGAGCACTTATGAGCAAGAAATACTTTGGCACCGACGGTATTCGTGGTCGGGTCGGCGAATACCCTATTACCCCTGATTTCATGCTCAAGCTCGGCTGGGCGGCCGGCATGGCGTTCCGCAAAATGGGCGCGTGCAAGGTGCTGGTCGGCAAGGACACGCGAATTTCCGGCTACATGTTCGAATCGGCACTCGAAGCCGGCCTGACATCGGCGGGTGCCGATGTGATGCTGCTGGGCCCGATGCCGACGCCAGCCATTGCCTACCTGACGCGTACGTTCCAGGCCCAGGCAGGCATCGTGATCAGTGCCTCGCACAACCCGCATGATGACAACGGCATCAAGTTCTTCTCCGGCCAGGGTACCAAGCTGCCGGATGATATCGAGCTGATGATCGAAGAGCTGCTGGACACGCCGATGACTGTGGTTGAGTCGAGCAAGATCGGCAAAGTGTCGCGGATCAACGATGCGTCGGGTCGCTACATCGAGTTCTGCAAAGGCAGTGTGCCGACCGGCACCAGTTTTTCCGGCCTGAAAATCGTCGTCGATTGCGCACACGGGGCAACCTATAAGGTCGCGCCGAGCGTCTTTCGCGAGCTGGGCGCCGAGGTGGTGGTGCTTTCCGCCCAGCCTAATGGCCTGAACATCAATGACAACTGTGGTTCCACCCATACCGAGGCGTTGCAGGCTGCGGTGCTGGCCGAGCAGGCTGATCTGGGGATCGCTTTCGATGGCGACGGTGATCGGGTCCTGATGGTTGACCATACCGGTACGGTCGTCGATGGTGACGAGCTGCTGTTCATCATTGCTCGCGACCTGCATGGGCGTGGCAAGCTGCAGGGCGGCGTGGTCGGTACGTTGATGAGCAACCTCGGCCTTGAACTGGCCCTGGCGGACCTGGATATCCCGTTCGTGCGGGCTAACGTGGGTGACCGCTACGTGATCTCGGAGCTGCTGGAGCGCAACTGGGTGATCGGTGGCGAGAACTCCGGCCACATCGTGTGCTTCGACCATACCACCACGGGTGATGCGATCATTGCGGCCCTGCAAGTGCTGATGGCACTCAAGGCGCGTAACGAAGGGCTTGCGCAGTCGCGCCAGGCATTGCGCAAATGCCCGCAAGTGTTGATCAACGTGCGTTTCGGTGGCGGTGTAAATCCTCTCGAGCATGCGAAGGTCAAGCAGGCCAGTGAGCGTGTGACGCAGGCAATGGCCGGGCGTGGGCGCGTGTTGTTGCGCAAGTCCGGCACAGAGCCTTTGGTGCGTGTCATGGTCGAAGGAGAGGATGAAGCGCAAGTTCGCGGTTATGCCGAAGAGCTGGCAAAACTGGTTACTGAAGTTTCTGCCTGAATTCGGCTTGCCAGTCATGAATCGGTTGGGTAACATCTGCGCCCACTTTGACCGACGAGGTACAGCATGCGTCGCCCTATGGTAGCTGGTAACTGGAAGATGCACGGTACCCGCGCCAGCGTCGCTGAGCTGATCAATGGCCTTCGTCATCTGGCCTTGCCTAGCGGTGTTGATGTCGCGGTATTCCCGCCTTGCCTGTATATCAACCAAGTGGTTGATGGCTTGAAAGGTAAATCGATTTCGGTCGGTGCGCAGAATTCTGCGGTGGAATCCATGCAAGGTGCGCTGACAGGCGAGATTGCGCCGAGTCAGTTGGTGGATGCAGGTTGCTCCCTGGTCCTGGTCGGGCACTCCGAGCGTCGCCAGATCATGGGCGAGCAGGACAAGACCTTGATCCGCAAGTTTGCTGCGGCTCAGGCCTGCGGTCTGATTCCGGTGTTGTGCGTAGGGGAAACCCTCGAGCAGCGTGAAGCCGGCAAGACCCTTGAAGTTGTCGGGCGTCAGCTGGGCAGCATCATCGAAGACCTGGGTGTCGGTGCTTTTGCAAAGGCGGTCATTGCTTACGAGCCGGTCTGGGCCATTGGCACCGGGCTGACTGCTTCGCCGCAACAGGCGCAGGATGTGCATGCAGCCATCCGCGCACAGTTGGCGGCAGAGAATTCTGAAGTGGCACGAGGTGTGCGGCTTCTATACGGCGGCAGCGTGAAGGCGGCCAATGCGGTCGAACTGTTCGGCATGCCGGATATCGATGGGGGGCTCATTGGTGGAGCGTCCCTGAATGCAGATGAGTTCGGTGCGATTTGTCGCGCCGCGGGAAACTGAAAAAATGCTGGAAACAGTCGTAGTCGTTTTTCATCTGCTGGGTGCACTGGGCGTAGTTGCTCTCGTATTGCTGCAGCAGGGTAAAGGTGCGGATGCTGGTGCGTCTTTCGGTGCAGGTGCTTCAAATACTGTGTTCGGAAGCCAAGGTTCCTCTACCTTTCTTAGTAAGTTTACTGCTATACTTGCCGCCGGTTTCTTCATAACCAGCTTAGGGTTAGGTTACTTTGCTAAAGAGAAAGCTCATGAGCTGACTCAAGTAGGTTTGCCAAACCCAGCGGTACTGGAAGCGCCAAAGCAACAACCGGCTTCTGATGATGTCCCGGTGCTTCAAGAGCAAAAGTCGGCCAACCCGGCGACTGACGTACCTCCAGCTCAAGAGCAGAAGTAAGAAGGTTTCAAACGCTGTATTGCCGAGGTGGTGGAATTGGTAGACACGCAACCTTGAGGTGGTTGTGCCCATAGGGTGTAGGGGTTCGAGTCCCCTTCTCGGTACCAATTATCAGGAGAGCCCGCGATTGCGGGCTTTCTTGTAGGTGGAAGGGTTACATTGACCCTGTAAGGGATCGGTCGTATACTTCCGCCCCAGCTTTGTCGCGGGATGGAGCAGTCTGGTAGCTCGTCGGGCTCATAACCCGAAGGTCGTCGGTTCAAATCCGGCTCCCGCAACCAGTTTCAGGGGCCCCTTCCAAGGGGCTTTTTGTTAGCTGGACACTTTACAACGCCGCTGTTCGACGGCGTTTCAGGGATGGGCGATTCGCCCATTTTTTTTTATTTGCACAGCATGCACAAACATGCACGAGGGGGTTCAGGTGTCGAGCAAGCTAGAACAGTTGCAGGCCTTGTTGGCCCCGGTGGTCGTGGCCCTTGGCTATGAATGCTGGGGTATTGAGTTCTCGGCTCAAGGTCGCCACTCACTGTTGCGCGTTTATATCGATAAGGAAGGCGGCGTGTTGGTGGATGATTGCGCCATCGTCAGCCGTCAGATCAGCGGTGTACTGGATGTTGAAGATCCAATCACCTCCGAATACACCCTTGAAGTTTCCTCGCCTGGCATGGAGCGCCCCCTGTTCACAATTGAACAGTTCGCTTCGTTTGCCGGTGAACAAGTGAAGATCAAGCTGCGCTCGCCTTTCGAAGGTCGACGCAACTTCCAAGGCCTTCTGCGCGGTGTAGAAGAGCAGGACGTCGTGGTGCAGGTAGATGACCATGAGTTCCTGTTGCCGATCGATATGATCGACAAGGCCAACATTATTCCCAGTTTTGACTGATACGTGCCAGATACTGCGGATCCCGCGGATCCAATGGCTTGCGAAAGGCGAGGCGTACGATGAGCAAAGAAGTACTGCTGGTTGTTGAGTCGGTATCCAATGAAAAGGGCGTACCGGCTAACGTTATTTTTGAAGCGCTGGAGCTGGCTCTGGCCACTGCTACCAAGAAGCGGTTTGAAGACGAAGTTGATTTGCGTGTGGAAATCAATCGCCACACCGGTGCCTACGAGACTTTCCGTCGCTGGACGGTGGTCGAGGAAGCCGACCTGGACGATCCGGCTATCGAAACCTGGCCGAGCAAGGTTGCAGAAACGCATCCGGGCGCCAAGGTCGGTGATGTAGTAGAAGAAAAAATCGAGTCCATTGAGTTCGGTCGCATCGCTGCACAGACTGCCAAGCAGGTTATTGTGCAGAAAGTTCGCGAAGCCGAACGCGCGCAAGTTGTCGACGCTTATCGCGAGCGCCTGGGGGAAATCATCTCCGGTACCGTGAAAAAAGTGACCCGCGACAACGTGATCGTCGACCTGGGCAACAACGCCGAAGCGTTGCTGGCTCGCGAAGACATCATCTCTCGCGAAACTTTCCGGGTTGGCGTGCGCTTGCGTGCGCTGCTCAAGGAAATCCGCACCGAGAATCGCGGCCCGCAGCTGATCCTGTCGCGTACAGCGCCGGAAATGCTGATCGAGTTGTTCCGCATCGAAGTGCCGGAAATTGCCGAAGGCCTGATCGAAGTGATGGCCGCCTCCCGTGATCCGGGTTCGCGTGCCAAGATCGCGGTCCGCTCCAAGGACAAGCGCATCGACCCGCAAGGTGCCTGCATCGGCATGCGTGGTTCGCGTGTCCAGGCCGTATCCGGCGAGTTGGGCGGCGAGCGCGTGGACATCGTCCTGTGGGACGACAACCCGGCTCAGTTCGTGATCAATGCCATGTCGCCTGCTGAAGTGGCGGCAATTATCGTCGACGAAGATGCCCACGCCATGGACATCGCCGTTGGCGCAGACAATCTGGCTCAGGCCATCGGTCGCGGTGGTCAGAACGTGCGTCTGGCCAGCCAGTTGACTGGCTGGACCCTGAACGTGATGACCGAATCGGACATCCAGGCTAAGCAGCAAGCTGAAACCGGTGACATCCTGCGCAACTTCATCGAAGAGCTTGAAGTCGATGAAGAGCTGGCACAGGTGCTGGTGGATGAAGGCTTTACCAGCCTGGAAGAGATTGCCTACGTACCGGTGGAGGAAATGCTCAACATCGACGGCTTTGACGAGGAGATCGTCAACGAGCTTCGCGCTCGGGCCAAGGATCGTTTGTTGACCAAAGCCATCGCTACTGAGGAAAAGCTGGCAGACGCCCATCCGGCCGAAGACCTGCTCTCGCTTGAGGGTATGGACAAGGATTTGGCGATGGAACTGGCGGTGCGCGGCGTAATTACCCGCGAAGACCTGGCCGAGCAGTCTATTGACGATCTGCTCGACATCGACGGCATTGACGATGATCGTGCCGGCAAGTTGATCATGGCCGCCCGAGCCCACTGGTTCGAGTAATTAGGCGCGGCCTGAGGAGAGAAGTGCATGACGCAAGTCACGGTGAAACAACTGGCCGATGAGGTCAAAACACCGGTAGAGCGCCTGTTGCAGCAGATGCGTGAGGCAGGTCTGCCGCACACCGCCGCCGAGGAACATGTGACCGACAGTGAGAAGCAGTCCCTGCTGACTCACCTGAAGAGCAGTCACAAGGCGAAAGTGGAAGAACCGCGCAAGATCACTCTGCAGCGTAAAACCACCAGCACCCTGCGTGTTGCCGGTAGCAAAAGCATCAGCGTTGAAGTACGCAAGAAGAAAGTCTTCGTACAGCGCAGCCCGGAAGAAATCGAAGCCGAGCGCAAACGCGAACAGGAAGAACGTCGCGCAGTAGAAAATGCTGCTCGTCAGAAGGCTGAAGAAGAAGCCAAGCGTCGCGCCGAAGAAGAAGCGCGCCGCCAGCCTGCTGCTGCGCAAGCCGCTACTAACGACGCCGTTGCAGCGCCTGCTGCAGTTGCCGAGCCAGTACGCGAAAGCGCACCGGTTGTAGCCGCTGCTCCAGCACCGTCTGCTGACGTTCGCAACAAGCAGAACGAACAGCGCCGTCCGGACAAGCCACGTGCCGACGATAACAGTCGTCGTGGTAGCGGTGATGGTGAGCGCAAAAACGCTCCGCATCGTGCCTCGGTCAAAGAGAAAGCGCCTGCTCCACGCGTTGCCCCACGTACTACCGACGAAGAAAGCGATGGCTTCCGTCGTGGTGGTCGCGGCAAGGCCAAGCTGAAGAAGCGCAACGCCCACGGTTTCCAGAGCCCTACCGGCCCTGTCGTGCGTGATGTGCAGATCGGCGAGACCATCACTGTTGGCGATCTCGCCAATCAGATGTCGGTCAAGGCTGCTGAAATCATCAAGTTCATGTTCAAACTGGGTACTCCAGCGACCATCAACCAGGTGCTTGATCAGGAAACTGCTCAACTGGTAGCCGAAGAACTGGGCCACAAAGTGACTCTGGTCAGCGATACCGCCCTGGAAGACTCCCTGGCTGAGTCCCTGAAGTTTGAAGGTGAGACGTTCTCCCGTGCGCCAGTCGTGACCGTAATGGGCCACGTTGACCATGGTAAGACTTCGCTGCTCGACTACATCCGTCGTGCCAAGGTAGCTGCTGGCGAAGCCGGCGGTATCACCCAGCACATCGGTGCGTACCACGTTGAAACTGACCGCGGCATGGTCACTTTCCTCGATACCCCGGGTCACGCCGCGTTTACCGCAATGCGTGCTCGTGGTGCCAAGGCGACTGACATTGTGATTCTGGTCGTTGCAGCGGACGACGGCGTAATGCCGCAGACCATTGAAGCGGTCCAGCACGCCAAGGCTGCCGGCGTTCCACTGGTTGTTGCAGTGAACAAAATCGACAAGCCGGGCGCTGATCTCGATCGCATCCGTAGCGAACTGTCGGTTCACGGCGTGACCTCGGAAGAGTGGGGCGGCGACACCCCGTTCGTATCGGTTTCGGCGAAAGTCGGTACTGGTGTGGACGAGTTGCTCGAAGCTGTTCTGCTGCAAGCTGAAGTTCTGGAACTGAAAGCGACTCCTTCGGCTCCAGGCCGAGGCGTCGTGGTTGAATCGCGCCTCGACAAAGGTCGTGGTCCGGTTGCTACCGTTCTGGTTCAAGACGGTACCCTGCGCCAAGGCGACATGGTGCTGGTCGGTTCGAACTATGGCCGTGTACGTGCCATGCTCGACGAGAACGGCAAGCCAATCAAGGAAGCCGGTCCTTCCATCCCTGTCGAGATCCTCGGCCTGGACGGTACCCCGGACGCTGGCGACGAGATGAGCGTGCTGTCGGACGAGAAGAAAGCCCGTGAAGTGGCTCTGTTCCGTCAAGGCAAGTTCCGCGAAGTCAAACTGGCTCGCGCTCACGCCGGCAAGCTGGAAAATATCTTCGAGAACATGGGCCAGGCAGAGAAGAAGACGCTTAACATCGTCCTCAAGTCCGATGTCCGTGGTTCGCTGGAAGCGTTGAACGGTGCCTTGAACGGCCTGGGTAACGACGAAGTGCAAGTGCGTGTTGTCGGTGGCGGTGTCGGTGGTATCACCGAGTCCGACGCCAACCTGGCACTGGCCTCCAACGCTGTACTGTTCGGCTTCAACGTGCGTGCCGATGCCGGCGCTCGCAAGATCGTCGAGCAGGAAGGCCTGGATATGCGTTACTACAACGTGATCTACGACATCATTGAAGACGTCAAGAAAGCCCTCACCGGTATGCTGGGCAGCGATGTTCGCGAGAACATCCTGGGTACCGCTGAAGTGCGTGACGTGTTCCGTTCGCCGAAGTTTGGCGCGATCGCTGGCTGCATGGTGATCGAGGGTGTTGTTCACCGTAACCGTCCGATCCGTGTACTGCGTGAAGACATCGTGATCTTCGAAGGCGAGCTGGAATCCCTGCGCCGCTTCAAGGATGACGCTTCCGAAGTACGTGCTGGCATGGAATGCGGTATTGGCGTCAAGAGCTACAACGACGTCAAGGTCGGCGACAAGATCGAAGTCTTCGAGAAGGTCCAGGTTGCTCGCAGCCTCTGACTCGCGCACTTCAAGAGCCGCGCCGGGCAGCCGCATGAACATGCGCTGCCTTGCTGGCGGACTCTAAACGCAACGCCCGGTCTGGCTTTTGCCAGGCCGGGCGTTTGCCGCTTTCAGACCTCGCGGGTTTCACCGTGGGGCAGTAACAGGTAACAAGACATGGCAAAAGAGTACAGCCGTACCCAACGAATCGGCGATCAGATGCAGCGTGAGCTGGCCCAACTGATCCGTCGTGAAGTCAAAGACCCGCGCGTCGGCCTGGTCACCATTACCGCAGTGGAAGTCAGCCGTGACGTCGGTCACGCCAAGATTTTCATCACCGTGATGGGCCAGGACAGCGCCGAAGAAATCGCCCAGAGCATCAAGGTGCTCAACTCGGCCGCCGGCTTCCTGCGTATGCAGCTGGCCCGGGAGATGAAGCTGCGCAGCGTTCCACAGTTGCACTTCCACTACGACGAAAGCGTCGTGCGTGGTGCGCATCTGTCGGCCCTGATCGAACGCGCCGTGGCTGAAGACAGTCAGCACCCGGTTGCGGCTGAACCCGAAGACACCAAGGAGTAATCGGTGGCTCAGGTCAAACGTATCCGTCGTAACGTCAGCGGTATCATCCTGCTCGACAAGCCGCTGGGGTTCACGTCCAACGCGGCGTTGCAGAAGGTTCGCTGGCTGCTCAATGCTGAAAAGGCCGGGCACACCGGTAGCCTCGATCCGCTGGCCACCGGCGTGCTGCCGCTGTGCTTTGGCGAGGCGACCAAGTTCTCCCAGTACCTGCTCGATTCCGACAAGGGTTATGAAACCCTGGCGCAACTGGGCAAGACCACCACCACGGCGGATGCCGAAGGTGAGGTTTTGCTGGAGCGCCCGGTGACCGTTGGTCAGGCCGATATCGAAGCGGTGTTGCCGAAATTTCGCGGGCAAATCAGTCAGATACCGCCGATGTACTCGGCTCTGAAGCGTGATGGCCAGCCGCTGTATAAACTGGCTCGTGCAGGCGAAGTAGTGGAGCGTGAACCGCGTTCTGTTACTATTGCGCGCTTGGAATTGCTGGCCTTTGACGGTAATACTGCGCGGCTGGTCGTGGATTGCAGCAAGGGCACCTATATCCGCACCCTGGTGGAGGATATTGGTGAACAGCTCGGCTGTGGCGCGTACGTGGCAGAATTGCGACGGACCCAGGCCGGGCCTTTCACGTTGGCCCAGACGGTCACGTTGGAAGAGCTTGAAGCGGTACATGCCGAAGGCGGCAACGAAGCGGTCGACCGTTTCCTGATGCCATCGGACAGCGGGTTGCTGGATTGGCCGCTGTTGCAGTTCTCGGAACACAGTGCGTTCTACTGGCTCAACGGCCAGCCGGTACGTGCCCCGGATGCGCCGAAGTTCGGCATGGTCCGGGTGCAGGATCATAATGGTCGCTTCATCGGTATCGGTGAAGTGAGCGAAGACGGGCGCATTGCGCCGCGTCGACTGATTCGGTCGGAATGACCGGAACCAGCCTGCGTAACAGCAGGTTGGCGAGTGTGGCTGTTAACAGGCACGGTCACTACTCATTTATAGATACAGGGATTTGTCCCTGGCCTGTTGAAGCTGTTTCCTTGAAACAGTTTCCTGACTAAAAGGATTGCCTCATGGCTCTCGACGTTCAAGAAAAAGCTCAAATCGTAGCTGACTACCAGCAAGCTGTTGGTGACACTGGTTCGCCAGAAGTGCAAGTTGCACTGCTGACCCACAACATCAACAAACTGCAAGGTCACTTCAAGGCCAACGGTAAAGATCACCACTCCCGTCGTGGTCTGATCCGCATGGTAAACCAGCGTCGTAAGCTGCTGGACTACCTGAAAGGCAAGGACCTGAGCCGTTACAGCGCTCTGATCGCTCGCCTGGGTCTGCGTCGCTAATCAGCGATTGCGCTAGAGGTTGGTGGTCTGTCGTACGTCAGTGGGTTTCCCGCTGGCGCATGGCAGGCTCCCAGCCTCAAGTTTTATCTGGATACACGTTTTACCCTGGACAGACGTCGGGCCGATTCCCGCCATTGCCCAAGAATTTCGCAAGAAGACAAGTTCCCCAAGAGCCACAAAGAAGGTAGGACACCGTGAACCCGGTAATCAAAAAATTCCAGTTCGGTCAGTCGACCGTTACCCTCGAGACTGGCCGTATCGCCCGTCAGGCCTCCGGCGCAGTGCTGGTCACCGTTGACGACGACGTCAGCGTATTGGTGACCGTTGTCGGTGCCAAGCAAGCCGATCCAGGCAAGGGCTTCTTCCCTCTGTCTGTCCACTACCAGGAAAAGACTTACGCTGCCGGTAAGATCCCTGGCGGTTTCTTCAAGCGCGAAGGCCGTCCTTCCGAGAAAGAAACCCTGACTTCCCGACTGATCGACCGTCCGATCCGTCCGCTGTTCCCAGAAGGCTTCATGAACGAAGTGCAGGTTGTCTGCACCGTCGTCTCCACCAGCAAGAAAACCGATCCGGACATCGCTGCGATGATCGGTACCTCGGCTGCCCTGGCGATCTCCGGCATTCCTTTCGATGGCCCGATCGGCGCTGCCCGCGTCGCGTTCCACGAAAGCACCGGCTACCTGCTGAACCCGACCTACGAGCAACTGAAGGCGTCGAGCCTGGACATGGTCGTGGCCGGTACTTCCGAAGCCGTGCTGATGGTTGAATCCGAAGCCAAAGAGCTGACCGAAGACCAGATGCTGGGCGCCGTACTGTTCGCCCACGACGAGTTCCAGGTGGTGATCAACGCCGTCAAGGAACTGGCCGCCGAAGCCGCCAAGCCAACCTGGACCTGGGCTCCGCAAGCCGAAGCCACCGAGCTGCTGGGCGCGATCCGTGCCGAGTTCGGCGAAGCCATCTCCCAGGCCTACACCATCACCGTCAAGGCCGACCGTTATGCACGCCTGGGCGAGCTGAAAGACCAGGTCGTTGCCAAGCTGTCCGGCGAAGAAGGCCAACCATCGGCCAGCGACGTCAAAGCCGCTTTCGGTGAAATCGAATACCGCACCGTTCGCGAAAACATCGTCAACGGCAAGCCACGTATCGACGGTCGCGACACCCGTACCGTACGTCCGCTGAACATCGAAGTCGGCGTTCTGCCAAAGACCCACGGTTCGGCGCTGTTCACCCGTGGCGAAACCCAGGCGCTGGTCGTTGCAACACTGGGCACCGCCCGTGACGCGCAACTGCTGGACACCCTGGAAGGCGAAAAGAAAGACCCGTTCATGCTGCACTACAACTTCCCTCCGTTCTCGGTGGGCGAGTGTGGTCGCATGGGTGGCGCCGGTCGCCGCGAAATCGGTCACGGCCGTCTGGCCCGTCGTTCGGTCCAGGCCATGCTGCCTGCCGCTGACGTGTTCCCGTACACCATTCGCGTGGTATCGGAAATCACCGAGTCCAACGGTTCGAGCTCGATGGCTTCGGTCTGCGGCGCTTCCCTGGCCCTGATGGACGCCGGTGTGCCGATGAAGGCGCCGGTTGCCGGTATCGCCATGGGTCTGGTTAAAGAGGGCGAGAAATTCGCCGTCCTGACCGACATCCTGGGTGACGAAGACCACCTGGGCGATATGGACTTCAAAGTGGCCGGTACCGCCAAAGGCGTCACCGCACTGCAGATGGACATCAAGATCAAGGGCATCACCGAAGAGATCATGGAAATCGCCCTGGGCCAGGCCCTGGAAGCGCGCCTGAACATCCTCGGTCAGATGAACCAGATTATCGGTCAGTCCCGTACCGAACTGTCGGAAAATGCTCCGACCATGATCGCGATGAAAATCGACACCGACAAAATCCGTGATGTCATCGGTAAAGGCGGCGCGACCATCCGTGCGATCTGCGAAGAAACCAAGGCTTCGATCGACATCGAAGACGACGGTTCGATCAAGATCTTCGGCGAAACCAAGGAAGCGGCAGAAGCAGCACGCCAGCGCGTCCTGGGTATCACCGCAGAAGCCGAGATCGGCAAGATCTACGTCGGCAAGGTTGAGCGCATCGTCGACTTCGGCGCGTTCGTCAACATCCTGCCGGGCAAGGACGGTCTGGTTCACATCTCCATGCTGAGCGATGCTCGCGTCGAGAAAGTGACCGACATCCTCAAAGAAGGCCAGGAAGTGGAAGTGCTGGTACTGGACGTGGACAACCGCGGCCGTATCAAACTGTCCATCAAGGACGTCGCAGCAGCCAAGGCATCGGGCGTTTAATCACCCCGTAGCCTAACCGCTGAACAAGCAAACGCCCCGACTGGTTCGGGGCGTTTTGCTGTGCGGTGAAAATCCCTGTGTCGCGGGTTGCCTGGCCACAGGGGACGGTGCTAGGTTTAGCCACCGCCCGTGTAGCTCAGTCGGTAGAGCAGCGCACTCGTAACGCGAAGGTCGCAGGTTCGATTCCTGTCTCGGGCACCATCCCCCTCGTTATTTCACTTTCCTGCTCAGCTCCTCGACCGTGCGTTTGAGCTGATCCATCTCGCGATCCTGATCGCTGAGCTCCCGTTTCAGGGACGAGATCTCGCTGTTGCTCGAACTCGAACTGGAGCCGCTATTGCGCTTGAGTTCTTCCACTTGCTTGCCCAGATCGTTCAGGTCGCGTTCCTGTTCCTTTATGGTGCGTTTGAGCTCGTCAATTTCCTTGCTGCTGGAGGTGGAACTGGAGCCGCTGTTGCGCTTGAGTTCTTCGATCTGACGGGCCTGCTCGCTGAGGGTGCGTTTCTGGCTTTCCAGTTCCTCGGCGTTGTTCTTCACGGTTTTTGGCAGGTTTTCCAAGGCACTGACGTTGACGTTGGTCTTGACGAGTACGTACTTATCAAATCGGTCAAAACGCAGGGCAGGAATGGTGTCGTCGGAAGACGGCCCATCGGAGGAGACTTCAACAGCCGCCTGGGCAACGCCGGTCAAGGTCAGGCTGCCGAGCAGCAAGGTCGCGGTAGCAAGCCGGGTCAACGAACGTTTCGAAAAGCTGCGCATCACTGGGGTTCCTTGTGAAGTGCCGGCATGGCACATGGCTATGACTGGTTATTTTGACAGATGTTCCCAAGCTTCCCTGGTTTCTCAGGCGCATGGTTTTTTTGTGGGATAGATGTAAAGAACCGTGTAAATCATCGGCAAAACGTCCTATATTCATTGCCTGCATGTGCATCGCCCAGCAGTTTTCAGATGATCCCCGAATGGTTCTGAAGGCCAGATAAACCGGGCTTCAAGCGGTTTTTTTGCGTCAGAGAGATCCTTGATGATCCAGATCCATCTTCCATTCCCCAGATCAACGAGAACGCCATGACTGTTAAAGAATTGACCCAGGAAGCCAGGCACGAAGAAGCGCTGAAGAAGTATGTGTTGGATGCGCCCCAGTTGCTGGAAGAGATCAAGGACTTGTCTGCCGATGATCAAAAAGACCAGATCCAATGGGCGTTCGAGGACGAGGCCGAAGCCCAGGGCTTGCAGCCTTGGGAGTTGACGCTCAAGTACACCAGCCCACCTGAAGAATTCGAGGCGCAGCGTCTTGCGTTGCACAAGGAAGCGGCCGAGGTGCTGGGTGTGGAATGGGATGAGTACTGCGAGATGAACAATCTGGTGGTCTGAAAAAAAACGCCAGCCTTCAAGGCTGGCGTTTTTTATTGTCAGAGGCTCAAGCGCATCGACAGATCCACTGCCTTCACATCCTTGGTCATTGCGCCGATCGAGATGTAGTCCACCCCAGTCTCGGCAATCGGGCGCAACGTGCTTTCGTTGATCCCGCCGCTGGCTTCCAGCTTCGCCTTGCCGCCATTGAGGCGTACGGCTTCACGCATGTCGTCCAGGCTCAGTTCGTCGAGCATGATGATGTCGGCGTCAGCCGCCAGCGCTTCTTTCAATTCCGCCAGGCTTTCCACTTCGACTTCCACCGGTTTGCCCGGTGCGATCTTGTGGGCGGCCGCGATGGCCTGGGCGATTCCGCCGCAGGCGGCGATGTGGTTTTCCTTGATCAGGAAGGCATCGTACAGGCCGATGCGGTGGTTGTGGCAGCCACCGCAGGTGACCGCATACTTCTGGGCCAGGCGCAACCCGGGCAGGGTCTTGCGGGTGTCCAGCAGCTTGACCTGGGTACCGGCGACAAAGTCGGCCAGGTAACGGGCCCGCGTGGCAACGCCGGAAAGCATTTGCAGGAAGTTCAGCGCGCTGCGTTCGCCGGTCAGCAGCGAGCGGGCCGGGCCTTCCAGGTGGAACAGCACCTGATCGGGGTTGACCCGGTCGCCGTCGCGCACTTGCCAATGCACCGCGACACGCGGGTCCAGTTGCCGGAACACGGCATCGACCCAGGCCGTGCCACTGATGATCGCCGCGTCGCGGGTAATGATGGTGGCCTTGGCCAGGCGTTCGGCGGGGATCAGTTGCGCGGTGATGTCGCCGCTGCCGATGTCTTCAAGCAACGCACGGCGCACGTTGGCTTCGATTTCGGCGGTCAGATCGGCGAGGCGTAGATTCGGCATAACGGGCTCCACAAACAAAGTGGCCTGATTATAGGGTGTCGAAACCTGCATTTGGTCGCGTCCTCGCAACATTTCCTCATTTCCCGGGTCACTTATTGCGCCGTATTTCGAGATGGATCACAGAGTGTGCTGGTACGACAGGGTTGTTTTACCCGATAATCCGCCTTTCGATTGACGTCATAGCTTTGACGTTACGAGCCGAAGAAAGCCGTTTCAGGAGGCCAGGATGCACAACGACGGGAATGTAGTGCCTTTGCACAAGGTCGCTACCGATCAGGCGAATCCCTCGCCGCTCGCCCGCCTGCCTGTGATTCTGCTTCAGGTTCGCGACAAGGCTGCCCAGCAGTTGCGCCTGGGCCTGCAAGGGCTGTTCGATAACGCCGACGACACCTTGTTTGAAATGGCCGACCGGGCACGCGACGACGTCGAGCAGAACCTGTACTTCGAGGCCATGCGCGACCTGCGCCTGAAGCGTAAAAGCATCGAGCGTGAATTCATCGAGCAGTTTTTCGAGACCTTCGTCAGCCTTGCCCAGTACGACCTGACCCACACCAGCTTGGCGCCCACCCTGGCGCCGGACAGCCAAGCCCAGCGCTCCCAGGACGAGCTGGAGCGCCATTTGGCGGTCGAGGCGATGGTCACTCGGGTGTTCAGGCGCGATGGCGTGGCGCTGGAGCAACTGACGGCCCGGCTCGGTGCGCTGCTGGGCCGACCGCTGGCCAATCAGCACAATCCCCTGAGCCCGGCACTGCTGTGCGAGAAGTTCCTGCAGGCCGGGCGCAACCTGGGCGTGGGCATCAAGGTCAAGCTGATCCTGCTCAAGCTGTTCGAGCGTTATGTGCTTAGCGATTGCGACCAACTCTATACCGAGGCCAACCAGTTGCTGGCCGCCACAGGCGTGCTGCCGGAGCTCAAGGTTACGCCGGCGCGCCGGACGTCGGATCGCCCCGAGGAAACTCTGCGGCCCAGCGCCGAGGTCGCTGACAAGCCCGGCGATGCCGAGGTCGATGACAGCGTGCAGGAAGTGTTCGCCGCCTTGCAGAAACTGCTGATGCAGGTGCGTGGCAGCGTGGCGCCGACCCTGGAACCCAGCGTACCGCCCCAGCCGATTTCTACCCGTGACCTGCTACGGTTGCTCTCTCATTTGCAGCAATACGTACCGGCGCCTACCGTTCACGACGAGTTCGATTTGCGTAGCCAGCTCGAACAATTGTTGACCCGGGTCAGCGTGCGCAGTGGCAAGTCCCGGGTGGTCGAAGGCGCCGATGAAGACGTGATCAACCTGATCTCGATGATGTTCGAATTCATCCTCGACGATCATAACCTGCCAGACTCCTTCAAGGCCCTGATCGGCCGCCTGCAAATCCCGATGCTCAAGGTCGCGGTGCAGGACAAGAGCTTCTTCAGCCGTGGCAATCATCCGGCCCGGCGGCTGCTTAACGAAATCGCGGCTGCGGCCATGGGCTGGGGCGATTGCGACGACCATCAGCGCGACAGCCTGTACCTGCGCATCGAGCAGGTGGTGCAGCGCCTGCTGAACGACTTCGTCGATGACCCGGCGATTTTCTCCGAGCTGTTGGCCGATTTCCTGGCCTTCACCAGTGACGAGCGCCGCCGCAGCGAATTGCTTGAACAGCGTATTCGCGACGCCGAAGAGGGCCGGGCCAAGGCCGAACTGGCGCGTCATCGCGTTGAAGGGGCGCTGAACCAGGTGATGTTGGGCAAAGTCTTGCCGCAAGCCGTGGTGGAGTTCGTGCAACACGCCTGGAGCCAAGTGTTGCTGCTGACGTGCTTCAAGCATGGCAAGTATTCCGCCGAATGGCAGGCCGACGTCTTGACCCTGGAGCAATTGATCTGGAGCGTCCAGCCTCACGACGAACCCGACGCCGGCCTGCGCTTGCTGGCAATGGTGCCCGAACTGCTCAAGGCCCTGCGTGAAGGCCTGAGCCGCTCAGCGTTCGACCCGTTTGCCACCAGCGAGTTTTTCAGTGAACTGGAGCTCCTGCATGTCCAGGCGCTCGAGCGCATGGGCCAGGCAACGGAGCAGGCCCAGTCGTTCGATTCGCCGGCCATGGTCGAGGTGCTGGAAAAAATCGTCCTGCGTGCCCCGCAGAAATCGGCGGGGGAGAGCGTCGCGGTGCATTTGCCGGCCGATGATGTGGGCCTGCTGCAGGTCGACCAGTTGCACCTGGGAAGCTGGGTCGAGTTCCAGGAGGACGATGACAACACCCTGCGTTGCAAGCTGGCGGCGATCATCGAGGCCACCGGCAAATACGTCTTCGTCAATCGCACCGGCCTCAAGGTGCTGGAGCATAGCCGCACCAGCCTGGCCCTGGAATTTCGCCGGGGAGCGGCGCGGCTGTTGGACGACACCCTGTTGTTCGACCGCGCGCTGGAGTCGGTGCTGGGCAATCTGCGCCAGCTCAATCGCGGCAAGTGATCGCGCAGCCCGGTCCGATCACGGCATACTGGCGGCATTCAGCGTCGTCATCGAAGGAACCTGTATGCAGTTGGACTCCGCGAGCGGTTGGTGCGAGGGGGTGCGTCATTGCCCATCGCCCAACTTCAATGCGCGCCCGGAAGGCGAAATCTCCCTGCTGGTGATCCACAACATCAGCCTGCCACCGGCACAGTTCGCCACGGGCAAGGTGCAGGAATTCTTCCAGAATCGTCTGGATGTCACGGAACATCCCTACTTTCTGGGTATCGCCGACCTTCGCGTTTCTGCGCATTTTCTGATTGAGCGTGACGGCGCCGTGACCCAGTTTGTCTCTTGTCTGGATCGCGCGTGGCATGCGGGTGTCTCGTGCTTCGAGGGGCGTGAGACTTGTAACGATTTTTCCCTGGGCATCGAGCTTGAGGGCACGGATGATCTGCCGTTCACCGACGCGCAATATGTCGCATTGGTGGACCTGACCCGGCAGTTGCAAGCGGCGTTCAGGGCGATCACTGTGCAGCGTATCTGCGGGCACAGCGACATCGCACCGGGACGCAAGACCGATCCGGGACCGGCATTCGACTGGGTGCGCTATCGCGCGGCCCTGACAGAAGGGGAAGGACAATGAGTTTTCTGGTGTTGCTGCTGGCCGTCTGGATCGAGAAGTTCTCGGCCTTGCGCCAGCGGGTCCAGCGCGACGGCGGCTGGCTGCTCGAGCTGAACAAGCTCGAGGCGAGCCCGCGTTGGCTCAGCCGACCCTGGCTGGTGCTGACGCTGATGGTGGTGCTGCCCGTGGCGCTGCTGGCGTTGCTTTTGTGGGTGCTGGAGCCGGTGGCCTATGGTCTGCTGGCGCTGCCGGTGCATTTGCTGGTGGTGATCTACAGCCTGGGGCGTGGTGATCTGCTGGCCGGCCTCGGGCCGTTTCGCGACGCGTGGCGTCGGGAAGACCTGCAAGCGGCGGCCCATGTGGCCAAGCGCGACCTGGACATTGAAGCCGATGACGGTGAGCAGTTGCTGGAGCGGGTCCAGGGGCATTTGTTGTGGCAGGCCTACCAGAGCTTTTTCGCGGTAATTTTCTGGTACTTCGTGTTGGGCCCGGTCGCCGCCCTGAGTTATCGGCTGCTGGCGCTAGCCGCCGAGCACAGCCAGAACCCCGGCGTGGCCGAGCGGGCAGCACAAATGCGCCATGCCTTCGATTGGGTGCCGGTGCGGTTGCTGGCGGCGAGCTTCGCCCTGGTGGGCAATTTCGTTGCGGTCAGCCGGGTCATGCTGCATGAGCTGCTGAACTGGAACATCAGCGCCGCCGCCCTCATCGACAAGGTCGGCCTGGTGGCGGGCGAGATCCCCCGACCCGTCGCCGGGCCGGACGGCATCAACAGCCTGGACCGTCTCTGGGAATTGTTGCTGCGTGCGGCGGTGCTCTGGTATGCCGGGTTTGCGTTGTGGACGGTGTTGGCCTGAGAACAACCAACACATTTCCTTGTGGCGAGGGATTCTGTGGGAGCAAGCCTTGCTCCCACAGATAAATCCCCTAGCCACAGCTGAACCGTGTCAGTCCTTCTCGTTAACCTTAAGTTACAAATCTCCCCGCCAATTTAGGCTATACAAGAGCAGCGCCCGAATAGTGGCTTTCTGCTGTCTCCGTGCGCGAGCTCATAACAATAAGAACACTACCGGGAGACTTCCTTGTGAAGAGTTTGCTCTGGCCCGCCGTCGCGCTGATGAACCGCCTGAGCTTCGGCATGAAGTTCAGCCTGATCAGCGTGCTGTTCCTGCTGCCCATGCTGGTGACCAACTTCTTTCTGGTGCGCGATTCCTATCGGGAATTCCAGGGCACCCAAGTGGAGCTGCAAAGCCTCGACCTGCTGGGCAGCAGCCTGACCCTGCGCCGGGACCTGGAAACCCTCAATAATCTGGTGCAGATCAACGCCAGCCTGGGCCAATCCGGCAAGGCCGGTGATGTCGAAGCGAAGATCGGCAGCCTGGAACAACAGGTCCTCGCACGGCTGCAAGGCATGACGGCCATGGCCATCGAGCCTGAGCAGGTCAGTGCCTTCGAGGCCAAGCGCGACGAAATGATCGGTGCTTTCAAGGCCCAGCAGGCCGAAAGCTCCCTGCAGAGCAAAAGTGCGCTGATCGGCAAGTTGCTCAACAGCGCCCAGATGTTCGGCCAGATCATCGCCAGCCAGGCGGGGCTGAGCCGCGACAACCAGAGCGACATCCGCCAGCTCAGTGAGCTGATCATCGGCACGACCCCCAAGGTCACCCAGATTCTCGGTGAAGGCCGGGCGCTGGGCGCGTCCTCGTTGGGGCTGGGGTTTCTCAACTCGGCGTCGAGCACCCGCTTCGACGAGTTGCTGGCGCAGATCGAAAAGCTCCAGGGCGAGTACGACTTGAAACTGCAGGACGCCCTCGGCTCCAGCCAGGCGGCTGGACAAACCCTGGCCGCCCAGGCCAGCGGCAGCAAGAGTGCCCTCAAGAAGGCCTCGGAACTGATCGAGGAGCAGGTGGTGATGGCCGACACCCTCGATGCGCCCTGGCCGGCATTCTTTGAGCAGGTCAGCGGCCTGATGGAGCAGACTTATCGGCTGAACGAAGCGACCCAGGGCTTTCTCGGCGTGCAGTTGCAGCAGCGCCTGGAACAGAATCGCAGTCACATGGTGCTGCAAGCCGTGGCGCTGGTGCTGGTGTTCCTGTTGATTTTTTACCTGTACGCCGGTTTCTACGCCTCGACCCGCACCACGCTCCAGCACCTGGGCCAGATGATGGACAAGGTGGCGGCGGGGGACATGACGGTCAATTTCGTCGCGCGCAGCAAAGACGAACTGGGTGAGCTGGGTGAAGTGTTCAACGGTACGGTGGCGAAGATCCATGACCTGATCGAACAGGTCGGCCGCACCGTCGCCGAAGTCGAACGCCAGGCCGGGCAGGTGGAAACGGTATCGGCCCAGAGCAACCAGGCCGTCGCCGGCCAGCGCAGCCAGATCGAACTGGTGGCCACGGCGATGAACCAAATGTCGGCCACGGCCCAGGAAGTGGCCCGCAGTGCCGCTGCAGCGGTGAGCAGTGCCCACAGCGTGAACGACGAGACCCTCAGCGGGCGCGGGCTGGTGGAATCCCAGCAGGGCAGCATCGCCCGCTTGGCCAGCGAGATCGATCAGTCGGTGCAGGTGATCAATCAACTGGCGACCGACAGCCAGGCCATCAGTCGCGTGCTGGATGTGATCAAGAGCATCGCCGAGCAGACTAACCTGCTGGCCCTCAATGCCGCCATCGAAGCGGCCCGGGCCGGTGAACAGGGGCGCGGCTTTGCGGTGGTGGCCGATGAGGTGCGGACCCTGGCCAAGCGAACCCAGCAATCGACTGAAGAAATCGAAGCGATGATCACCCGCCTGCACGGTGGTGTCGGCGCCGCGGTCAAGGCGATGGGCACCAGCCATGAGATGGCCAGCGGCACGGTCAGCCAATCGGAAAAGGTCCAGCAGGCCTTGGAAAATATCCTCGGTGCCGTCGGCATGATCGTCGACCAGAACCAGCAGATCGCCGCCGCTGTGGAGCAGCAGACGGCCGTGGCCCATGACATCGACCAGAACATCGTCGAAATCAACCGCGCCGGCGAACGCACCGCCGAAGGTGCCCACCAGACCGAAGACGCCAGCCGCGAATTGTCTGCCCAGGTGGTGCAGCTCAAGCAGTTGATCAATGCGTTTCGGGTGTGATTGCCGCTGATTCACCGCAGGTCCAATGTGGGAGCGAGCTTGGTGGGAGCAAGGCTTGCCCGCGATGAAAACACCGCGGTCTCTTGAGTGCTGCGGTGCCTGGATCGCGAGCAAGCCTTGCTCCCACCAAGCTCGCTCCCACAGGTTTTTTTACCAGTTGAACAGTTGGCGGGCATTGGCCGTACTGGCCTCGGCCAAGCGTTCCGGGCTGATACCCATGATCCCGGCCAGCGCCTCACAAATCGCCGGCAAATGCGCCGGGCTGTTGCGTTGGCCGGGGAACATCGCCGGGGCCATGTCCGGGGAATCGGTTTCCAGCACCACCGCGTCCAGCGGCAATTGCGCCAGCACCCGGTGCATGCGCAAGGCCTGGGCCCAAGTCGCGGCACCGCCCAGGCCGAGTTTGAAGCCGAGCTTGATGTATTCGCGGGCCTCTTCGAAGCTGCCGGCGAAGGCGTGGATGATCCCGGCGCGGTTGGAGCCCATGCGCTTGAGGGTCGCGATCACGTCGGCATGGCTGCGGCGTACATGGATCAGCGCTGGCAGTTCGAACTCCACTGCCAGTTGCAGTTGTGCGTCGAACAGTGCCTGCTGGCGTTCGCGATCCAGGGTGGAGATGTAGTAATCCAGGCCGATTTCCCCTACCGCACACAATTGCCGATGTCCGGCCAGGCGGCTCAGCCACTCGCGCAGTAGCGCCACGTCGTCGGGTCGGTGCTGATCGAGATACACCGGGTGCAGGCCCAGTGCGGCATGCAGGTCCGGGTCGCTTTGCACCAGGTCCCAGACCCGCTGCCAGTTGTCCCGGTACACGCCCAGTATCACCATTTGCCGCACGCCCAAGGCGCGGCTTTCGGCCAGCAGTGCCGGGCGGTCCGCATCAAAGTCTGGAAAATCCAGGTGGGTGTGGGTGTCGATCAACTCCATGGATCAATCCTGAAGAAGCGTCAGCCTTGGTGAATACGCTGCTTGAACGTCCGCGCGATGGCCTGCACGCCGGGCTGGTAGTCATCGTTTTCGATGGCCGCCAGGGCCAGTTCCAGGGCTTTGTCGGCGATCAGTTGGTGCTGCTGGGACATGGCATTGACCGGCAGCGGCAGGAAATCCAGCAACTGCGTGTCACCAAACGTACCCAGGCGCAACGGCCGCGACTTGAGCGGGAAATCGTGCAGGGCGTCGAACACCCCTTGCAGCAGCACATAGGACGTGGTGATCAGCGCGTCGGGCAGATGCCCCAGGCGCGCGAGCATTTCCTCCATCAACTGGCGGCCGCATTCACGGCTGAACGACTCGCCATGCTCGATCAGCACCTGGCCCTCGAACCCGGCCAAGGCCTCGCGAAAGCCTGCGGCCCGTTCCTGGCTGATGCTCAGCTCGGGACGGGCGCTGATCAGCGCGATTTGTCGAGGGTGGGTCTCCAACAGGCTGCGGGTCAATTGCAGGCTGGCCTGGCGGTCGTCGCTGATCACCGAGCAGAAATGCGCCGGCTCCATCACCCGGTCGATGGCGATGATCGGAATGCCCTTGGCCTGCAACTGCTGGTAACTGTCGTCGCCGGCCGGCAGGCAACTGGCGACGATCAGCGCATCGCAGCGCCGGGCGCGGAACAACTGCAACAGCTGTCGTTCGCTGTCGGGGGCGTCGTCGGAACTGGCGATCAGCAATTGGTAGCCCCGCGCCCGCGCGCCTTGCTCCAGCAACTTGGCGATGCGTGCGTAACTGGGGTTTTCCAGGTCTGGCAGGATGAAGCCCAGGGTGCGGGTGTGGCGGCTGCGCAGCCCGGCGGCCTGGGGATTGGGCGTGAAGCCGTGTTCCTGGACCACCGCCCGCACCCGTTCGACGGTAGCGCTGCTGATGCGTTGCTGTTCGGCCTTGCCGTTGATGACATAGCTGGCGGTGGTCACGGACACACCGGCCAGTTGGGCAATATCACTGAGTTTCAACCCGGTTTTCCTTGTTTTTTCGAGTTAGCCCCGACGATAAGGGCCATCCTACCCGATTCAAGCCGACGGTCACCGTCCAAGCGCTTACGACAAGTTGCACTTCAAGGATGAGAGATTATCGAGTAACGTGCCAATCTTTCTAGATTAAACGTTTCAGCAAGCGTATTTTCAAGGCTAGCAGGATTTTTGGCCCTTCTGCCGTGATCACGCCAAAAATCATCCTGCAACGCTAAGCTGATTCATTCAAAACAATACCTGGCGCCAACCGGACGCCAAAAAGGAGAAAGCATGCTCGAGCTCACTCTAGAGCAGATATCCATGGCTCAGACGGCTGTGGATAAAGACGCTGCACTGCAACTGCTCGCCGACAAACTGGTGGCCGATGGCTTGGTGGCTGAGGGTTACCTCGCCGGCTTGCAGGCTCGCGAAGCCCAGGGCTCGACCTTTCTTGGCCAAGGTATTGCCATCCCCCACGGCACCCCGCAGACCCGCGACCTGGTTCATTCGACCGGTGTGCGCCTGCTGCAATTCCCCGAGGGCGTGGACTGGGGCGATGGTCAGATCGTCTACCTGGCGATCGGCATCGCGGCCAAGTCCGACGAACACCTGCGCCTGCTGCAACTGCTGACCCGCGCCCTCGGCGAGACGGACCTGGGCCAGGCCCTGCGCCGTGCCAGTTCCGCCGAAGCGTTGCTGAAGCTGCTGCAAGGCGCGCCGCAGGAACTGGCCCTGGATGCCCAGATGATCGGCCTCGGTGTGTCGGCTGACGATTTCGAAGAGCTGGTATGGCGCGGCGCCCGCTTGCTGCGCCAGGCCGATTGCGTGAGCAACGGCTTTGCCGGGGTGTTGCAACAAGTCGATGCGCTGCCCCTGGGCGATGGCTTGTGGTGGCTGCACAGCGAACAGACCGTCAAGCGTCCGGGCCTGGCGTTCGTCACGCCGGACAAGCCCATCCGCTACCTGGGTCAACCGTTGAGCGGTCTGTTCTGCCTCGCCAGTCTCGGCGAGGCTCACCAGGCCCTGCTGGAAAGGCTCTGTGCCTTGCTGATCGAAGGCCGCGGCCACGAACTGGGTCGCGCCACCAGCAGCCGCAAAGTACTGGAAGTGCTCGGCGGCGAATTGCCCGCCGATTGGCCCAGCGCGCGCATCGGCCTGGCCAATGCCCATGGCCTGCATGCACGCCCGGCGAAAATCCTCGCTCAGTTGGCGAAGAGTTTCGAAGGCGAGATCCGCGTGCGCATCGTCGACGGCCAGGACAGTGCCGTGTCGGCCAAGAGCCTGAGCAAGCTGTTGAGCCTGGGCGCCCGTCGCGGCCAGGTCCTGGAGTTCATCGCCGAACCGAGCATTGCCGCCGATGCGTTGCCGGCACTGTTGGCGGCCATCGAAGAAGGCCTTGGCGAAGAAGTCGAACCGCTGCCGCCGCCGAGTGCGCCGCGGGAAACCGTGATGGCCGAAGTGGCGACTGTCGTGTTGGCGCCCGAATCTGGCAGCCTGATCCAGGCCGTCGCCGCCGCCCCGGGCATCGCCATCGGCCCGGCCCACATCCAGGTATTGCAGGCCATCGACTACCCGTTGCGCGGTGAATCGGCGGCCATCGAGCGCGAACGCCTGCAAAACGCCTTGAACCAGGTGCGCCGCGATATCCAAGGCCTGATTGAACGCGCCAAGGCCAAGGCCATCCGCGAGATATTCATCACCCACCAGGAAATGCTCGACGACCCGGAGCTGAGCGACGAAGTCGACACTCGCTTGAAGCTGGGCGAGAGTGCGCAAGCGGCGTGGATGGGGGTGGTTGAAGCCGCCGCGAAAGAACAGGAAGCCTTGCAGGACGCCTTGCTGGCCGAACGGGCCGCCGATCTGCGAGACGTCGGCCGTCGGGTGCTGGCGCAACTGTGCGGCGTCGAAACCCCGAACGAACCTGATCAACCCTACATCCTGGTGATGGACGAAGTCGGCCCGTCCGACGTGGCCCGCCTGGACCCGACGCGGGTGGCGGGGATTCTCACCGCCCGTGGCGGCGCCACCGCCCACAGCGCCATTGTCGCCCGGGCCCTGGGCATTCCGGCGCTGGTGGGCGCCGGTGCGGCGGTATTGTTGCTGGCGCCGGGCACGTCCTTGCTGCTGGATGGCCAGCGCGGTCGCCTGCACGTGGACCCTGACGTTGCCACCTTGCAACGGGCTGCTGAAGAGCGCGACACCCGCGAGCAGCGCCTCAAGGTGGCCGCCGAGCAGCGTCACGAACCGGCGGTGACCCGTGACGGTCATGCCGTGGAAGTGTTTGCCAACATTGGCGAAAGCGCCGGCGTCGCCAGCGCGGTGGAGCAGGGCGCCGAAGGCATTGGCCTGTTGCGCACCGAACTGATTTTCATGGCCCACACCCAGGCGCCGGATGAAGCGACCCAGGAAGCCGAATACCGCAAGGTGCTCGACGGCCTGGCCGGTCGACCGCTGGTGGTGCGTACGCTGGATGTTGGCGGTGACAAGCCGCTGCCGTACTGGCCGATCGCGAAAGAAGAAAACCCGTTCCTCGGCGTGCGTGGCATCCGCCTGACCTTGCAGCGTCCGCAGGTCATGGAAGCGCAACT
Organism: Pseudomonas sp. CFII68; assembly: GCF_000416195.1. Lineage (NCBI taxonomy): Bacteria > Pseudomonadati > Pseudomonadota > Gammaproteobacteria > Pseudomonadales > Pseudomonadaceae > Pseudomonas > Pseudomonas sp. CFII68. The sequence continues at coordinate 68,706 of NZ_ATLN01000123.1, read as the reverse complement.
GCGGGCCTTGTTGCGTTCGGCGGACAGCCGTCCGCTGCGGATCATGTTCCCGATGGTGGGCAGCGTCGATGAGTGGCGCCAGGCCCGGGACATGACCGAGCGCCTGCGCCGGGAAATCCCCGTGGCAGACCTGCAACTGGGGATCATGATCGAAGTGCCGTCCGCCGCATTGCTGGCGCCGGTGCTCGCCAAGGAAGTCGACTTCTTCAGCGTCGGCACCAACGACCTGACGCAATACACCCTGGCGATCGACCGTGGTCATCCGACCCTGTCGGCCCAGGCCGATGGCTTGCACCCGGCCGTGCTGCAACTGATCGACATCACCGTGCGCGCCGCCCATGCCCATGGCAAATGGGTCGGTGTGTGTGGCGAACTGGCGGCCGACCCACTGGCGGTGCCGGTGCTGGTGGGCCTGGGCGTGGACGAACTGAGTGTCTCGGCCCGCAGCATTGCCGAGGTCAAGGCGCGGGTCCGCGAATTGAGCCTGGCGCAAGTACAAACCCTGGCCCAAGAGGCCTTGGCCGTGGGCAGCGCCGATGATGTGCGCGCATTAGTGGAGGCGCTGTAATGGCGAAGATTCTTACCCTGACCCTCAACCCGGCGCTCGACCTCACGGTGGAGTTGGCGCGCCTGGAGCCGGGCCAGGTCAACCGCAGCGACGGCATGCACGCCCACGCCGCCGGCAAGGGCGTGAACGTGGCCCAGGTGTTGGCCGATCTCGGCCATACGCTGACGGTCAGTGGTTTTCTGGGCGAAGACAATGCCCAGGTGTTCGAGACGCTGTTTGCCCAGCGTGGTTTTGTCGATGCTTTTATCCGTGTTCCCGGCGAAACTCGCAGCAATATCAAACTGGCTGAGCAGGACGGACGCATCACTGACCTCAACGGCCCGGGCCCGGTGGTTGATGAAGCCGCACAGCACGCCTTGCTGGCGCGCCTTGAGCAAATCGCCCCCGGTCACGACGTGGTTGTGGTGGCGGGCAGCTTGCCCCGGGGTGTCAGCCCGCAGTGGTTGCAGGCCTTGATCACGCGTTTGAAAACACTCGGCCTGAACGTGGCCCTCGACACCAGTGGCGAAGCCTTGCGTGTCGCCCTGGCGGCGGGGCCTTGGTTGATCAAGCCGAACACCGAGGAGCTGGCCGACGCGCTGGGTTGCGAGGTGGTGAGCGAATTGGCCCAGGCGCAAGCGGCGCAGCGCCTGCACGCCCAGGGCGTCGAGCATGTGGTGATTTCCCACGGTGCCGATGGCGTGAACTGGTTCAGTGTCGGTACGGCGCTGCATGCCTCGCCACCCAAGGTCAGCGTCGCCAGCACCGTGGGCGCCGGGGATTCGCTGCTGGCGGGCATGCTGCACGGCCTGCTCAGCGCCGACACCCCGGAACAGACGTTGCGCACCGCCACGGCCATCGCTGCCATGGCGGTCACGCAGATCGGTTTTGGCATCCACGACACCGCGTTGCTGGCGTCGCTTGAACAGGGCGTGCGCGTGCGCCCCCTGACAGAACAATAAGAGGGTTAGCAAGAATGAAACTAGCCATTGTGACGGCCTGCCCGAACGGCATGGTCACCAGTGTGTTGTGCGCTCGCCTGCTGGACGCTGCGGCGCAGCGCCAGGGTTGGAGCACCAGTGTCGAAGTCCATGACGCGGCCCATCCGGAGCGCCAGTTGTCGGCCGCGACCCTCGAAGCGGCCGAGTGGGTGTTGCTGGTCGCCAGCGGCCCGGTGGACCTGTCGCGGTTTGTTGGCAAGCGGGTGTTCCGCAGCACACCGGCCCTGGCTCTCCAGGACGTTGATGCGGTGCTGCGTCGTGGCGCCGAAGAGGCCGAGGTTTTTCTCGCCTCGGATGTCGTGGAGGAGGCCCCCGCGGTGTCGACCGAGCGTGCGCCGCGCCTGGTTGCCATCACCGCATGCCCAACGGGCGTTGCCCATACCTTCATGGCCGCCGAAGCCTTGCAGCAGGCGGCGGCGCGCTTGGGTTACGACCTGAAGATCGAAACCCAAGGCTCGGTGGGCGCGCGCAATCCGTTGAGCCCCGAGGCAATCGCCGAGGCCGATGTGGTACTGCTGGCGACTGATATCGAAGTCGCCACCGAACGTTTTGCCGGCAAGAAAATTTATCGTTGTGGCACCGGCATTGCCTTGAAACAGGCCGAAGCCACGCTGAAAAAAGCCTTGGCCGAAGGGCGCCAGGAAAGCGCGGCGAGTGGCGCCGTCTCGGGGCCGGCGAAAGCGGAAAAAAGCGGTGCCTATAAGCACCTGCTGACGGGCGTATCGTTCATGTTGCCGATGGTGGTGGCCGGTGGTTTGATGATCGCCTTGTCGTTCGTATTCGGCATCGAGGCCTTCAAGGAACCTGGAACCCTGGCTGCCGCGCTGATGCAGATCGGCGGCGAAACCGCGTTCAAATTGATGGTGCCGTTGCTGGCCGGCTACATCGCCTATTCCATCGCCGACCGGCCAGGCCTGGCGCCAGGCATGATCGGCGGGTTGCTGGCGAGCACCCTTGGCGCCGGCTTCATTGGCGGGATCATCGCCGGTTTCCTGGCCGGTTACACGGCCAAGGCGATCAATCGCTATGCGCGTTTGCCCCAGAGCCTGGAAGCGCTCAAGCCGATCCTGATCATTCCGCTGCTGGCGAGCCTGTTCACCGGCCTGGTGATGATCTACATCGTCGGTAAACCGGTGGCGGGCATGCTCGACGCCCTGACCCACTTCCTCGACAGCATGGGCACCACCAATGCGATTCTGCTGGGCGTGTTGTTGGGGGCGATGATGTGCGTCGACCTCGGTGGGCCGATCAACAAGGCGGCCTACGCGTTTTCGGTGGGGCTGCTGGCTTCCCAGAGTTATGCACCGATGGCCGCGGCCATGGCCGCCGGCATGGTGCCGCCGATTGGCCTGGGCATCGCCACCTTCATCGCCCGGCGCAAATTCGCCCAGACCGAGCGCGAGGCCGGTAAAGCCGCGCTGGTGCTGGGGCTGTGCTTCATCTCCGAAGGCGCGATCCCGTTCGCGGCCAAGGATCCGCTGCGGGTGATCCCGGCCAGCATTGCCGGCGGCGCGCTGACTGGTGCGCTGTCGATGTACTTCGGCTGCAAGCTCATGGCCCCCCACGGCGGCCTGTTCGTGATGCTGATCCCCAACGCCATCAACCATGCATTGTTGTACCTGCTGGCGATCGTGGCGGGGAGCCTGCTGACGGGGGTGGCGTATGCGCTGCTCAAGCGGCCGGAAGTGGTAGAGATGGCGTTGGAGCCGGCAAAAGCCTGATTTAAGTCACACCACCCTACCTGTGGGAGCGGGCTTGCTCGCGAAAGCGGTGCACCAGTCAACATTGATGGTGCCTGACATACCGCCTTCGCGAGCAAGCCCGCTCCCACAAGGTCACACCTGCCCCACTGCTGATGTGTGAGCCCTTTTTCATGAGTCCTTGCCATGTCCGACTACCTGCTGCAAATGAACGGCATCGTCAAAACCTTTGGTGGTGTCAAAGCCCTGAACGGCATCGACATCAAGGTCAGGCCGGGTGAGTGTGTCGGCCTGTGCGGTGAGAACGGCGCCGGCAAATCCACGCTGATGAAGGTGCTGTCGGCGGTCTATCCCTACGGCACCTGGGAGGGTGAGATTCTTTGGGACGGCCAGCCGCTCAAGGCGCAGTCCATCAGCGAAACCGAAGCCGCCGGGATCGTCATCATTCACCAGGAGCTGACCCTGGTCCCCGACCTGTCGGTGGCTGAAAACATCTTCATGGGCCACGAACTCACGCTGCCCGGCGGGCGCATGAACTACCCGGCGATGATCCACCGCGCCGAAGCCCTGATGCGTGAACTCAAAGTGCCGGACATGAACGTCTCGCTGCCGGTTTCGCAGTACGGCGGTGGCTACCAGCAACTGGTGGAAATCGCCAAGGCGCTGAACAAGCAGGCGCGGCTGTTGATCCTCGATGAGCCCTCCTCGGCCCTGACTCGTTCGGAAATCGAGGTGCTGCTGGACATCATCCGCGACCTCAAGGCCAAGGGCGTCGCTTGCGTGTACATCTCCCACAAGCTCGATGAAGTGGCCGCCGTGTGTGACACCATCTCGGTGATCCGCGATGGCAAACACATCGCTACCACCGCCATGGCGGACATGAGCATCCCGAAGATCATCACCCAGATGGTCGGACGGGAAATGAGCAACCTCTACCCCACCGAACCCCACGACATCGGCGAGGTGATTTTCGAGGCGCGCCACGTCACCTGCTACGACGTCGACAACCCCAGGCGCAAACGGGTCGACGATATTTCATTCGTTCTCAAGCGTGGGGAAATCCTCGGCATCGCCGGGCTGGTCGGCGCCGGCCGCACGGAACTGGTGTCAGCGCTGTTCGGCGCCTACCCCGGCCGCTACGAAGGTGAAGTCTGGCTGGGCGGCCAAAAAATCGACACGCGCACACCACTCAAGTCGATCCGTGCCGGCCTGTGCATGGTCCCCGAAGACCGCAAGCGCCAAGGCATCATTCCGGACCTGGGCGTGGGCCAGAACATCACCCTGGCGGTGCTGGACAATTATTCGAAACTGACCCGCATCGACGCCGAAGCCGAACTGGGCAGCATCGACAAGGAAATCGCGCGCATGCACCTCAAGACCGCGAGCCCGTTCCTGCCGATCACCAGCCTCTCCGGTGGCAACCAGCAAAAAGCCGTGTTGGCGAAAATGCTCCTGACCAAACCCCGCGTGCTGATTCTCGATGAACCCACCCGCGGCGTGGACGTCGGCGCCAAGTACGAGATCTACAAGTTGATGGGTGCGCTGGCGGCCGAAGGCGTGTCGATCATCATGGTATCCTCGGAGTTGGCCGAGGTGCTGGGGGTTTCCGACCGTGTCCTGGTGATCGGCGAAGGCCAGTTGCGCGGCGACTTCATCAACCACGAACTGACCCAGGAACAGGTGCTCGCCGCCGCGCTCAGCCATCCCGATGGCCATAACAATAATGATCGGAAGTCCGCGTAGATGAATCAGGTCAAACAGCTGTTTTCCCGCTACAAAATGCTCGCGCTGGTGATCGCCGTGGCGCTGATCTGGCTGTTCTTCAGTTGGCAGACCGACGGCGGATTCTTGACCCCGCGCAACCTCTCCAACCTGCTGCGGCAAATGTCCATCACCGGGATCCTTGCCTGCGGCATGGTGCTGGTGATCATCAGTGGCGAAATCGATTTGTCGGTGGGTTCGTTGCTTGGGCTATTGGGTGGCCTGGCGGCGATTCTCGATGTGGTCTATCACATCCCGCTGCTGGCGAACCTGAGCCTGGTGGCCCTGTGCGGCTTGGTGATCGGCTTGGGCAACGGCTACATGACCGCCTACCTGCGCATCCCATCGTTCATCGTCGGGCTGGGTGGCATGCTCGCGTTTCGCGGCGTCCTGCTGGGAGTCACCGGCGGCACCACCATTGCCCCGGTGTCACCGGAACTGGTCTACGTGGGCCAGGGTTACTTGCCGCACACGGTCGGGACCGGGCTCGGCATCCTGCTGTTCGCCCTGACCCTGTTCCTGACCTGGAAACAGCGGCGCAACCGTGCCCTCCATGGCCTCGCGGCCCACTCCCTGGTGCGCGACGTTTTGCGCGTGGTGGTGATCGGCGCAGTGCTGGCCGGGTTCGTCTATACCCTCAACAGTTACGACGGCATCCCGGTGCCGGTGCTGCTCCTGCTGATCCTGCTGGGCGTATTCAGCTACGTCACCAGCCAGACCGTGTTCGGCCGACGTGTCTATTCGGTGGGCAGCAACATGGAAGCCACGCGCCTGTCCGGCATCAACGTACAGGCCGTGAAGCTGTGGATCTTCGGCATCATGGGCGTGATGTGCGCCCTCGCCGGCGTGGTCAACACCGCACGCCTGGCCGCTGGCTCACCCTCGGCCGGCAACATGGGCGAACTCGACGCCATCGCCGCCTGCTTCATCGGCGGCACCTCCATGCGCGGCGGCTCCGGCACGGTCTACGGCGCCCTCCTCGGCGCGCTGGTCATCACTAGCCTGGACAACGGCATGTCCATGCTCGACGTCGACAGTTATTGGCAGATGATCGTCAAAGGCAGCATTCTGGTGCTGGCGGTGTGGGTGGACGTGAGTACGCGGACGGGGCGGCGCTGACCTGTACTCGTCACTTGCTGGCAGACGCCATCAGCACGCCGAAACCCAGGAAGGTGATACCCGACAACTTACCGACAATCCTGGCGCCCTGGCTTGAGGAGAGCCAGCCCCTGGCGCCATTGGCCGTCAGCGCATAACCGCAATGCACCAGCACCACAAGCACGCTATAGGACGACACCAGCAAGAAGAACTGGCTGTAGTAGTCACCCGCCGGCTTGATGAATTGGGGGAACACGGCGAGGAAGAAAAACCCGGCCTTGGGGTTGAGCAACTGGATCGACAGCGCCTCGCCGAATCGCCGCCACGGGCGCGTGGACGTGACCGTGAGTTCGGGCACGAAGCGTTGGGTGCGCCACATCTTGATGCCCAGGTACAACAAGTACAGCGCCCCGATGTATTTCAAAAGCGTGAAGGCCGTTGCCGAGGCGGCCAGGATCAACCCCAAGCTGCTGGCGCAGATACCCGCCACGATAAACGCGCCCGACGCGATCCCGAAGATGCCCGGCAGTGCGCCGCGCCAGCCATGGCGCAAGGCATTGGAAATCGTCAGCACCACACCGGGGCCCGGGCTGAGCACCGTCAGGGTCGCCAGGATCAGAAAAAGTCCGTAACCGGCCATGCATCACTCCACATTGAAGGCGAATTACTGTGGCCTTCAGGGTGGCGTGGCACCGGGACGCTGACAAACGCTTTAATTGCAGCGCCTATGTGACTAAATTAGACACATGATCGCCAACCTCCCCCCGTTGAACGCCGTCCGCGCCTTCGCCGCTGCCGCTCGCCACCAGAGTTTCAGCCGCGCCGCCGAAGAACTGCACGTCAGCCACAGCGCCGTCAGCCGCCACGTAAAGTTGCTCGAAGAGCGCTTGGGCGTGCTGCTGTTCGAACGTCGAACCCGCCAGTCCTTGCTCACCCCGGCCGGTCGGGTTTTCTACGAGCAGGTCAGCGAGGCCCTGACCCAGATCGCCAACGCCGCCAGCGCACTGACGCGCAATGCGGCCCAGCGCAAAGTGACCATCAACGTGCGCCCCTCCTTCGCGGTGCGTTGGTTGATCCCTCGGCTGCCGGACTTCATGGCGCGCCATCCAGACATCAAGCCCGACGTCGTCACCAGCACCCGGCCTCCCGATCCATCACGGGAAACGTTCGACGTGGTCATCCGTCGCGGGCACGCCGGCTGGTCGCCCCATGTACAGCCCACGATGCTGCTGGAAGACGACCTGCTGCTGGTCGCCGCACCGTCGTTGCTGCACAGCGTGCCATTGGAAAACATCCACGATCTGGCCCGACACACCTTATTGTCGGGCAGGACGCGCAGCAGCGATTGGCAAGACTGGGCGGAACACGCAGGGATCGAGCCATTGAACAACCTGCCGACCCTGCAATTCGATCACATGCACCTCGTGCTGCAGGCCGCCGTCGATGGGCTGGGCGTAGCGTTGTGTCCGGTTTCGCTGCTGGGCAAGGATTTGTCCAACGGGCGCCTGACCTGTCCACTGCCGTCGTTGCGCCTGCCGTTAGCCCGCTATTACTACGGGGTGTCCAGGGATGCGGTGGCTGAGACGCAGGTTTTTGTTGATTGGTTGTTTTCTCAGATCCAGCAAGATGCAGCCGCCGCGACATCTAGAATCGATGCCGGTTTTTGATGCTCGATTTGTTCAGTCAGATGGATCTCCAATGATTACACCAACGGATGAACTCGCGATACGTCAGATCTCAGCACTTCCCCCGGAAATTCTGCGGCTAGAAGCGCAGGCAATAACGGAAGGTTTCAGGTTTCTCACGCGCCTGATTGCTGATTGGAAAGACGGTTCCAATCGGTTCGATCAACCCGGGGAGGGTCTTTTTGGAGCTTTCAGCAATGGGCAGCTGGTTGCCATTGGTGGCCTGTCAAATGATCCCTATGCCGGGGCGGATATCGGCAGGCTGCGTAGGGTATACGTCTGGCGTGCAGCAAGGGGTCAACATGTGGGGAAAGCGTTAGTGCAGCGGCTTCTTGGGTATGCAGCGCAAAACTTCAGTGTGGTGCGTTTGTCCACGGATACACCGGAAGGCGCAGCCTTTTACCTTCGCTGCGGATTTCGGCCGGTAGAAGATGATTTTGCGACCCATGTCCTATCATTTTCAGATGTTGGGTAATCAGGACGAAAACACGCAGGCTCATCGAGCCTTTCGCCATCGACATCCCCGACAGCGCCCTCAAGGAGCTTCGGCACCGCCTGCTGAACGCAAGGCTGCCTGAGTTGTTGGCGGAGGATATCAGGGCTTTTTTTCGCGGCTGTCGCTAGAAAAATCTGAAAATACTCGCCGCAAGCCTCCTGTGGGAGCCCTGTTCCTGTGGGAGCAAGGTTTGCCCGCGATGAAGACGACGCGGTCTTCCGGGGAACCGAGGTGTCTGCATCGCGAGCAAGCTTTGCTCCCACAGAAAGCCATGCACTCCAGTGGTAGCGGCAAAAATCGGTCCGAAAATCTCGTAGGAATTTACCTCTGTGGCGAGGGGATTTATCCCCGCTGGGCTGCGAAGCGGCCCCAAACCAGGCACCTTATTTCGCCAGGCACACCGCAGGCACCGGTTTTGCGACTGCTGCGCAGCCGAGCGGGAGCAAGCTCCCTCGCCACAAAAGCCTTCCCACAGGGATCTGCGGTGTTTTCAAGAGTGGGTGAATGCTAGTCTTGCTCAACGCTGTTGCCAGGGAGCCCTCATGGGCAATCACAAGATCGAGATTCGTCGCAGTAACGTCGAGAAAATCCTGTTGGCCGCCGAGAAGGTCTTTGCCGAGAAAGGCTTCGGCAGCACCGCCATGGCCGACATCGCCGCCGAAGTGCAATTGCCTCGTTCCAACCTGCATTACTACTTCAGCACCAAGAGCGAGCTGTACAGCGCCGTGCTGTTCGACCTGCTGGAGGTCTGGAAACAGGACGCCTTGTGCTTCGAAATGTTCGACGACCCGCGGGTGGTGCTCAGCAGCTACATCCGCGCCAAGATGAACCACTCCCGCAGCCGGCCCTACGGCTCCAAGGTCTGGGCCAACGAAATCATCCACGGCGCCCCGACGCTGGGCCAGGCGCTGGACGCCAGCCTCTATGACTGGGCCAAGATGAAAGAAGCGAAAATCCGCCAGTGGGTGGAGGACAAACGCATCCTCCCGGTGGAGCCTTCAAGCCTGCTCTACATGATCTGGGCCTCGACCCAGCACTACGCCGACTTCGACCACCAGATCAATATCCTCAACGACCACCAGCCGCTGTCGGACATGCAGTTCGAACGGGCGGTGCAGACGGTGACCAGTGTGATATTGCGGGGGATTGGGTTGGAGCCATAACTTGCGCGCCAGGATTGGTAGGCGCGCTAGTGTATGAAGTAATGGTGAGTTGTTATTCGTGCTATTGTCTGCGAGTTTGTTTTATTGTTTCTTCAAGTATAGAGAGATTGCTGATCTTGAGGGTGATTCGAGTGTTTTGGTATCTCGATAATGCGTCGCGATACTGCTTGTAGTATTCATTAGTTCCAAGTTCAGCTATTAGATGATCTTTTTCTTGTTTAAAACTACTATAATGCGAACTGGCTGTTTCAAAGTTTGCCCGCAACGTGCTGTTTTCTTTTATTTTAAAGTTTGGATTTTTTTGTACGTGAGCGTCGTAGGCGCGTGCCTTCTCCCTGCGTGTTGTTTGTGCTTGAGCTTCTGCTTTTGTGCTCCTAACTTTTATGTTGCTGGAGGCTCTCTCGAAGGGTATTGGCTTGGGAGTGGCGGGTACGGTGGGGGCTGATGTACTTACGCTAGGTCGGAGTAGTGAAGCTATTGCCTGGCCAGTTGCTGTCTGATGTTTGGCTCGGGAAATAGCTTTAGATGAGAGATTCAGCGCCTTTGGTTGTTCCCATGGCCTAAATATTTTATTTTTCATTGGGATGTCCCAAAGTCGGAGAGGAATATTCCCACTCGGATCATACCGATTAACCGGATCCCCCCCCGCAATACGCATACGCATTAATCCCCCCATCCCCAAAAGGACTCAACTCATCCGGGCTATTAAACCGCATCAACACCGGATTAAAAGCCCGATTACCCTGTCCCAGTAAGTAATGCCCGGTAAACGGATCCGGACGTTCACCATTGAACCCGAGCAAACTACTCAAACCACTTTCCGTAGACCGATGCCCATAGGCGGTATAAGCCATCGGCTGGGTATCAGTGCCAGCCAGCGTCTGCAAAACCGAGCGCTGCTGGTCCGTTGCCAGCAGCGTCGTCTCGGTGACATTGGCGTTGGTAATACGTTGCGCCAGGGGCTGGGTTTCGTGGCGAAGGAGGGTGAGTTCCACCTGGCCTTCGATCTCGTTGACCAACTCGTCGTTCTGGTAGAAGCGCTGTGTGTCCAGGTGCTCCGCAGGCTTCAAGCCTGTCAGGCGGTCCAGGGGGTCGTATTGGTAGCGGCACAGTATCTTCATCGCTGACGTCGACATGGGCTTGGCTCTTGTTGATGGGCTTGGCTGGGTCAGGCTCGGGTATTTTTCGGGGGGTGTCTACTAGCAGAACTGTTAGTCCGAGGGGGGCGCCTTGAGGTTTGTGGTGAAGCGGATTGCCTCATCGCGAGCAGGCTCGCTCCCACAGGGGATCGGTTGTGAACACAAAATTTGTGTTCGCCACAAATCCAATGTGGGAGCGAGCCTGCTCGCGATGGCGCCAGTCCAGACACCGCAGCCCTCAAGCCGTTACATGGTAGGGATTCCTCGGATCATGATTCCAATCCAGAAACGGCTTGCCGGTGTCCACCGTCACCATCTCGATGCAGTCCTGCACCGGGCAGGTGATCTGGCACAGGTTGCAGCCCACGCATTCGTCATCGATCACCTCATACACATGGGTGCCATCCGCCTGCTTGAGGCTGGCGATGGCCTGGTGTGAGGTGTCTTCGCAGGCGATGTGGCAGCGACCGCAACCGATGCAGGCCTGCTGATCGATCTTGGCGATGACCTGGTAGTTGATGTCCAGGTACTTCCAGTCAGTGGTGTTGCCCACCGCGCGACCGGAAAACGCCTGGAGGTTGGCATGTCCGTGATCGTCCATCCAGCGCGACAGGCCGTCCTTCATCTCTTCGACGATGCGAAAACCATGCAGCATCGCCGCCGTGCAGACCTGCACCGCGCCGCTGCCCAGGGCGATGAATTCGGCGGCGTCGCGCCAACTGCCGATGCCGCCGATGCCGCAGATCGGCAGGCCTTGGGTCTGCGGGTCGCGGGCGATTTCGGCGACCATGTTCAATGCGATGGGTTTAACCGCCGAGCCACAGTAACCGCCATGGGTGCTCTGGCTGCCGACGCTGGGCAGGGCGACCATGCGGTCCAGGTCGACGCTGGTGATGGAGTTGATGGTGTTGATCAACGACACCGCATCCGCACCGCCGCGATGGGCCGCGCGGGCGGCGACGCGGATGTCGGTGATGTTCGGCGTGAGCTTGACGATCACCGGCAGCGAACAATAGGTCTTGCACCAGCGGGTCACTTGCTCGACGTACTCCGGCACCTGGCCGACCGCCGCGCCCATGCCCCGTTCCGGCATGCCGTGGGGGCAACCGAAGTTCAGCTCGATGCCGTCGGCGCCAGTGGCTTCCACCAGGGGCAGGATGCTCTTCCAGGACTCCTCAACGCAGGGCACCATCAGCGACACGATCAACGCCCGGTCCGGCCAGTCCTTCTTCACCTGGGTGATTTCCCGCAGGTTGATCTCCAGGGAACGGTCGGTGATCAGCTCGATGTTGTTGATGCCCAAGACCTCGCGATTGGCACCGTAGTGGGCCGAATAGCGCGAGGACACGTTCACGGCTGCTGGGTCCTCACCGAGGGTTTTCCAGACCACGCCACCCCAGCCGGCCTCGAAGGCACGCACGACGTTGTAGGCTTTGTCGGTGGGCGGCGCGGAGGCCAGCCAGAACGGGTTGGGCGCTTTGATGCCGGCGAAGACAATCGACAGATCGGCCATTTACGCAGCCTCCACATTGAGCATCAGTTGAGCGTTGATCGCCTCGGCGGCGAGCTTGCCGTGTTGCACGGCCTGCACGGTGAGGTCCTGGTCCAGGCTGGTGCAGTCGCCGCCGGCGTAGACACCGGGAATGCTGGTGCGCAGGTGTTCGTCCACCAAGATCCGCCCGTCCTGGCGCTTGAGTTCCCGGGCCAGCGGATCCACCAGCGCGTTGTCGTCGAAGGCTTGTCCGATGGCTTTGAAAATGGCGTCGGCGGGCAGGTCGAAGGTGTCGGTGCCGATGACCAGCCGGCCGTTCTCCAGATGCGTGCGAGAGAAGCGCATGCCGCGCACCTGCCCGGCGTCATCGAGCAACACCTGCTGCGGTTGGGCCCAGGTCAGCAGGCGTACCTGATTGGCCTTGGCGATGTCTTGCTCGTGCAAGGTGGCGCCCATGTCTTCAAGGCCGCGACGGTAGACCAGGTTGACGTCCCGGGCGCCGAGGCGAGCCATTTGCACGGCCATGTCGATGGCGGTGTTGCCAGCGCCGAGGACGATGCAACGCTCGGCCAGGGGCAACTGGCTGAGGTCGTCGGCCTGGCGCAATTCGCGGATGTATTCGGTGGCGGCCAGCAGCCCTGGCGCTTGTTCGTCACTCAGGCCCAGTTGTTTGCTGGCGGCCAAACCGAGGCCGAGAAACACTGCGTCGAACTGTTGATGCAGGTCGCTCAGGCTCAGGTTCTCGCCGAGTTTCTGACCGTGGCGGATTTCGATGCCGCCAATTTCCAGCAGGAAGTCCAGCTCACGTTGGGCGTAGTCGTCCACCAGTTTGTACTTGGCGATCCCGTATTCGTTGAGGCCACCGGCTTTCTCCCGGGCTTCGAACATCACCACCTCATGGCCATGCATTGCGCTGCGATGCGCACACGACAAGCCCGCCGGCCCAGCCCCGACCACGGCGATGCGCTTGCCGGTGGCGGCGGCACGCTGGAAGGGGTGTTCGCTGAAGTGGGCGTTGTCCACTGCGTAGCGTTGCAGCGAGCCGATCAGCACGGGCGCGCATTCATGGGCGTTGTTGCGCACGCAGGCTTGCTGGCACAGGACCTCGGTGGGGCAGACCCGAGCGCAACTGCCGCCGAGGATGTTGGCCGAAAGAATCTTCTGCGCCGCGCCTTGGACGTTGTCCTGATGGATGTTGCGGATGAACGAGGGAATGTCGATTTCGCTTGGACAGGCGTTCACACACGGCGCGTCGTAGCAGTACAGGCACCGGGACGCTTCCAGGTGGGCCTGGCGCGCGTTGAGTGGCGGTGCCAGGTCGCTGAAGCGGGCGGCGAGGGTGGCCGGGTCTTCCTGGGAATGGGGGAGGTGACTCAAGGGCTGGATCATGGAGTGGGCCTCACGGTGTTTGAGGTGCTGCCTCTGGTGGGCAGTGTTATTCGGTCGACCTGATCGTTCCCACGCTCCGCGTGGGAATGCAGCCCGGGACGCTCTGCGTCCCAAAGCGGAACGCGGAGCGTCCCCAGAGGCATTCCCACGCTGAGCGTGGGAACGATCCTGGGGTCAGCGTTTCACGGCAGTGGGTTTATTCAACTCCGCCCGCTTGCTCAACAAATCGAACACCGCCGGATACGCCGGCCGTTCGATATAACGCCCCGCGCTGCGTTCGGCGCGCAGGTCGCCATCGGCCCAGACCAGCCGACCCTGGCTGATGGTGTGGCTGGGCACGCCGCGCACGGTCTTGCCTTCGAAGATGTTGAAGTCCACTTGCTGATGGTGGGTCTTGGCGGAAATCGTGCGGCTGCCTTGCGGGTCCCAAAGCACCAGGTCGGCATCGGCGCCGACGCGGATCGCTCCCTTGCGTGGGTAGAGGTTGAAGATCTTCGCGGTGTTGGTGGAGGTGAGGGCGACGAAGTCCTGCATCGACAATTTGCCGCTGTTGACCCCTTCTTCCCAGAGCACCGCCATGCGGTCTTCGATGCCGGCGGTGCCGTTGGGGATCTTGCTGAAGTCGTCACGGCCGGCGGCTTTCTGTTCGGCGCAGAAGCAGCAGTGGTCGGTGGCGGTGGTGTGCAGGTTGCCGGATTGCAAGCCGTGCCAGAGTGCTTCCTGATGCCCGCGCGGGCGGAACGGCGGGCTCATCACGTAGCCGGCGGCGGTCTGCCAGTCCGGGTCGCGATAGACGCTGTCGTCCAGCAACAGGTGCCCGGCGAGTACTTCACCGTAGACCGGTTGGCCCTTGCTGCGGGCGTAGGTGATTTCATCCAGTGCTTCCTTGGTGGATACGTGCACCAGGTACAGCGGTGTACCCAGGGTTTCGGCGATGCGGATGGCGCGGCTCGCGGCTTCGCCTTCCACTTGCGAGGGACGCGACAACGGATGGGCTTCGGGCCCGGTGATGCCCTGGGCCAGCAGTTTGCGTTGCAGGTGATAGACCAGTTCGCCGTTCTCGGCGTGCACGGTGGGCACCGCGCCCAGTTCCAGGCAGCGCTCGAAGCTCGCCACCAAGGTGTCGTCGGCGGCCATGATTGCGTTCTTGTAGGCCATGAAGTGCTTGAAGCTGTTCACGCCGTGATGGCTGACCAGCTCGGCCATTTCCTCGCGGACCTGCTCGCTCCACCAGGTGATCGCCACGTGAAAACCGTAGTCGCTGGCGCTTTTCTCGGCCCAGCCACGCCATTGATGAAAGGCTTCCATCAGCGACTGCTGGGGGTTGGGAATCACGAAGTCGATGATCGAGGTGGTGCCGCCGGCGAGGCCTGCCGCCGTGCCGCTGAAGAAGTCTTCACTGGCGACCGTGCCCATGAACGGCAACTGCATGTGCGTATGGGGGTCGATGCCGCCGGGCATCAGGTATTGGCCGCTGCCATCGAGCACTTCGACGCCGGCCGGAACATCCAGGTTTTCACCAATGGCCTTGATCACGCCGTCGGCACACAACACATCGGCGCGATAACTTTCATCATGGGTAATAACGGTGGCACCACGGATCAACAGAGACATTCCGAGTTCCTCGCAGGCATGACCGACTGTTGCCGGTTCTTTATGTTTTATCGATCACGGTTATTAAGTGACGACGTCGTGCAGATTTTCATTCTTGTCACAACTGTCAGGATTAGACGCTAGCTGGAGTTATTGAAATGAGCAAGATAATTTTTTATAAGCTTATACTCTTGTTAACTCATTGAAACTAAAGAATTAAATAATAAAATCCCCAAAATGGTGAGCGTGCTCACCATTTTGACGCACTTGACAGGATCGTTATTTGAGCGAGATTTGTCATGGTAAATCAGCGGCTTGAAAGCGCTTGAAGTGCGGTCCAGACACCTCGTCTTGATTCGGGGTGCACCACTTTGAATCTCGAACTCGACAGGACGTACAGGTCATCTAGCCTCAAGTTGATGAGTACGAAGTGAAGCAGGGCGATTAATTGGCTTTAAATCTTTAAATATCAAATGTTTGAGAAGGTTATATCGATCATCTGGTCAGCTCGGCGCGTTATTCGGCACGGTTATTGAGTGCCGTCGTGGTCTGGCGGGGTGGTCGGTAGCACGCGTGCAAGTACTCCGGCCATCGCCAGTCGATGAGCAAAAATAATGAAAACAGTGGAGCGGACATGACCAGATCAACAGTGACTGAGCGCGACGGGTTGTTCGAGCTTGAAGCCGGCAACGACGTCCTCGACAGCCCCCGTTATAACCACGACATCGCGCCGACCAAGGTGCACGAGCGAACCTGGAACAAATGGCACATCACCGCCTTGTGGGTGGGCATGGCGATCTGCGTGCCGACCTACACCCTCGGCGGCGTGCTCACCGCCTATTTCGGCTTGACGGTGGGCGAGGCGCTGCTGGCGATACTGTTTGCCAACATCATCGTGCTGATCCCCCTGACCCTGAATGCCTTCGCCGGGACCAAGTACGGCATTCCGTTTCCGGTGCTGTTGCGCTCGTCCTTTGGCGTCATCGGCTCCAACGTGCCGTGCCTGATCCGCGCGCTGGTGGCGTGCGGCTGGTTCGGCATCCAGACCATGTTCGGCGGGCTGGCGATCCACCTGTTTCTCGGCTCGGTGTTCGACGGCTGGAAGAGCCTGGGGGGCACCGGCGAAGTGATCGGCTTCATGGTGTTCTGGGTCATCAACCTATGGGTGGTGCTGCGCGGTGCCGAGTCGATCAAGTGGCTGGAAACCTTGTCTGCGCCGCTGCTGGTACTGGTGGGCGTCGGGCTGTTGGTGTGGGCGTTGCCCAACGTTTCGTTGACTGAACTGATGGCGGTCCCGGCCAAGCGGCCCGAAGGCGCCGGGGTGACGAGCTATTTCCTCGCCGGGCTGACGGCGATGGTCGGTTTCTGGGCCACGCTGTCGTTGAACATTCCGGACTTCAGCCGTTATGCCAAGAGCCAGAAAGACCAGGTCGTGGGGCAGATCATCGGCCTGCCATTGACCATGTTCCTGTTCGCCTCCCTCGGCGTAGTCATGACCGCGGCCTCGGAAAAGCTGGTGGGGGTGACCGTCTCCGACCCGGTGACCTTGATAGGGCACATCCAGAGCCCTGTTTGGGTGGCCCTGGCGATGGTGCTGATCATTGTCGCCACGCTCTCGACCAACACCGCCGCCAACATCGTCTCGCCCACCAACGACTTCCAGAACCTGGCACCCAAGCTGATCGGCCGCACCAAGGCGGTGATGCTCACCGGGCTGGTGGGGCTGGCGCTGATGGCCCACGAGCTGCTGAAAAAACTCGGCCTGATCGTGTCCGAGGTTAGCCTGGAGTCGGTCTATTCCAATTGGCTGCTGGGTTATTCGAGCCTGTTGGGGCCGATTGCCGGGATCATGGTGGTGGACTATTTCCTGATCAAGAAACAGCAACTGGACCTGGCCGGGTTGTACCGCGACGACGTTTACCCGGCGTGGAACTGGAACGGTTTTATCGCCTTTGGCGTGCCGGTGGTGCTGACGCTGCTGTCCCTGGGCAGCGATGCGTTCAGCTGGTTCTACAGCTATGGCTGGTTCACCGGCTCGGCGCTGGGCGGGGTGATTTATTACGGGTTGTGCAGTATGCAGGGAGCCAGCCCGGCTGTCGCCAAGTCACCGCTGCAATAACAGATGAATGCGGTTCCTGTGGGAGCGGGCTTGCTCGCGAATGCGGTGGGTCAATCAACATCACTGCTGGCTGATACACCGCCTTCGCGAGCAAGCCCGCTCCCACACTGGACCGCGTCGAAATGAGATAACTGCCTGAAGGAGATCCCCATGAACGCAGCCATCGACGTTCTGCAATCCACCCATCAGCACATCAACCGCGATCGCCTGTGGCAATCGCTCATGGACCTGGCCCAGCTCGGTGCCACGGTCAAGGGCGGTGTGTGCCGGCTGGCCCTGACCGACCTCGACCGCCAGGCCCGCGACCTGTTCGTGCAATGGACCCAGGCGGCGGGCTGCACCGTCAGCATCGATGCGGTGGGCAATATCTTCGCCCGTCGCCCGGGGCGCAATCCGAACCTGCCGCCGGTAATGACCGGCAGCCACATCGACACCCAGCCCACCGGTGGCAAGTTCGACGGCTGCTTTGGCGTGCTTTCCGGGCTGGAGGTGCTGCGCACCCTCAATGACCTGAACATCGAAACCGAAGCACCGCTGGAAGTGGTGGTGTGGACTAACGAAGAGGGCTCGCGTTTCGCTCCGTGCATGATGGGCTCCGGCGTGTTCGCCGAGAAATTCACCCTCGAAGAAACCCTCGCCAAGGTCGACGCCGAAGGCATCAGCGTGGGCCAGGCGCTCAATGCCATCGGCTATGCTGGCTCGCGTCCGGTCAGTGGGCATCCGGTTGGGGCGTATTTCGAGGCGCACATCGAGCAGGGGCCGATCCTCGAAGACGAGGGCACGACCATCGGCGTGGTGATGGGCGCCCTGGGGCAGAAGTGGTTCGACCTGACCTTGCGAGGTGTCGAAGCTCACGCCGGCCCGACCCCGATGCACCTGCGCAAGGACGCCCTGGTGGGCGCCTCGATCATCGTCGGCGCCGTCAACCGTGCCGCCCTCGGTCATCAACCCCATGCCTGCGGCACGGTCGGTTGCCTGCAAGCCTATCCGGGATCGCGCAATGTCATCCCCGGCGAAGTGCGCATGACCCTGGATTTTCGTCACCTGGAACCGGCGCGGCTGGATTCGATGATCGCCGAGGTCAAGCAGGTGATCGAAGACACCTGCCGGCAGCACGGCCTGACCTTCGATTTGAAACCCACGGCCGACTTCCCGCCGCTGTATTTCGACAAGGGCTGCGTCGACGCCGTACGCGGCGCTGCCCAGGGGCTGGGCCTGTCCAACCTGGACATCGTCAGCGGTGCCGGCCATGACGCGATCTTCCTCGCCGAACTGGGCCCGGCCGGGATGATTTTCGTACCCTGCGAAGGCGGCATCAGCCACAACGAAATCGAAAACGCCGCCCCTGACGACCTCGCCGCCGGTTGCGCGGTGCTGCTGCGAGCGATGCTGGCGGCCTCCCAGGCGATTGCCGAGGGGCGCATGGCGGCTTGAAGGGCCGATGCACTATTGCAAACCC
This sequence comes from Pseudomonas sp. CFII68, assembly GCF_000416195.1. Classification (NCBI taxonomy): domain Bacteria; kingdom Pseudomonadati; phylum Pseudomonadota; class Gammaproteobacteria; order Pseudomonadales; family Pseudomonadaceae; genus Pseudomonas; species Pseudomonas sp. CFII68. The sequence continues at coordinate 50,064 of NZ_ATLN01000123.1, read as the reverse complement.
ATGTGGTCGTAACCTTCAACGCATCCATGCTTGAAACCTACTGACCACATGGAGACCCAATGAATCAGCAAGTCCCGACCACCGATACCAACCGTCGTCAATTGCTGCAGATCATTGCCGGGCTGTCCGACGGGGTGATGTTGATCGAGGTCGACCAGACCATTGCCTGGGCCAACGCGGCGGCCTTGGCGATGCACGGGGTCGAGGACCTCAGTGAGCTGGGCACCACGGGGAGGCAATACGCCCGGCGTTTCAATCTGCGTTATCGCAACAACCACCCACTGACCGACGACAACTACCCCATCGCCCGGGTTGCCCGTGGTGATGAGTTCAGCGATGTGCTGGTGGAAGTCACGCCCCAGGCTGATCCGGATCGCACCTGGGTCCATCGCATCCGCAGCATGGTGCTGGCCGACCGCAACGGCGAGCCGGAACTGCTCGTGCTGATCCTCAGCGATGCCACCGAATGGGCCAGCGCCGAGCAGCGTTTCGAAAAAACCTTCGGGGCCAACCCGGCGCCGGCGGTGATCTGTCGCCTCAGTGACCTGCGTTACATCAAGGTCAATCCGGGGTTCCTGGAGATGACCGGCTACAGCCGCGAGCAGGTGATCGGGCGTTCGGTGTACGAGCTTGATGTGCTTGAAGCCGCCGAAAGGCGCGACCTGGCCATCGAACGCCTGGGGCAGGGCGCGACCATTCCGCAAATGCAGGCCGAGTTGAAATTGCCCGATGGCACCATCAAGCAGGTCATCGTCGCCGGCCAGCCCCTGGACCTGCATGACGAAGACTGCATGCTGTTTTCCTTCATGGACATGGAGCCGCGACGCAAGGCGGAAACGGCGCTGCGCCAGAGCGAGGAGCGCTTTGCCAAGTCTTTCCGCCTGTCGCCCGTACCGACCCTGGTGTGCAGCGCCGAACAGCAGTTGCTGGAAATCAACGAAGCGTTTCTCCAGACCACCGGTTACGCCAGCGAAGAGCTGCTGGGTAAAACCGTGGAGGAAATCGGCTTTCTCGACAAGAACGCCAGCGCCGCGCTGTTCGCCCGGCTGGAAAAGGCCGCCGCGGTCTCGAGTATCGACGTCAAGGTGCACAAGAAGGGCGGCGAGCTCATCGACTGTGAGGTGGCCGCTGATACGGTGTTGATCCAGGACAAGCCCTGCTATCTGCTGGTGCTGATGAACATCACCGAGCGCAAGCGCTCGGAGCTGGAGCTGGTGGCGGCTATCGAAGAGGTGATGAAAGACGCGTCCTGGTTCAGCCGGACCCTGATTGAAAAATTGGCTAACGTGAAGAGCATCAACGCCCAGGTGCCCAGCGTGTCATTCACCGAGCTGACGGCCCGGGAGCGCGACGTGCTGGGGCTGATCTGCGAAGGCCTGGCCGACAAGGAAATCGCCGCGCGCCTGAAGCTGGCGCCTAACACTGTGCGTAATCACGTGGCGACGCTGTATTCGAAACTGGATGTCCATAGCCGCAGCGAGGCGATTGTCTGGGCGCGGGAGCGGGGTTTGTTCGCTAACGAATGGCGAATGAAGGCACCATGATAGCCAGTGCAAATGCACCGGGCAGGCTGGTGCAAATTCGGGTTTTGCAGGGGGGGGCGGTTCCTTAGGCTGTCAGTGTGCGACATCGTCTGTGATGTCGCGTCCCCACGAAACAGTCAAGGAATACGCCACAATGTGCAGCGAACCAACCCAGTATGAGCGCGACAGGATGCCTATGCGGACCAGGAGGTCGGCGCTGTCCACCGTTCATTTGCGCCCCCGGGGCTGAGGTGCATCGCATGACCCATCTGGCCCCCTTGCGCACCCGCCTGGAAGAAAGCTTTACGCCGCTGGCTTGTGAATGCAGCCTCAATGGTGACGGCACCCTCACTGTGCGCCTGTATCACCGTGAAAGCGGTGAGGTGGACCTGGTGGTGAGTGGCATGAGTGTCGACAGCGTCCGCTCGGAAGAAAGTATCGCCAAGTTGATCGATGAGCTGCGCTATGAGCTGCAAAACACCCCGTTGCATCGCAGTGAGTCCTGATCGAGCAGTGAGCAGAATCCATTGTGGCGAGGGGATTTATCCCCGCTGGACTGCGAAGCAGGCCCAATCAGTTATAACGACTGGCGTCTGCTTCGCAGCCGAGCGGGGATAAATCCCCTCGCCACAAGTATGTGTTTGCACCTCATGCCCTGCAGTGTTTACAACAACGTCGCCCGGCAATCGAGCACCAACCGCGCGCCGCCGTGTTCGCTGCTGCCCACCTCCAGCGTGAACCCATGCAGATTGACGATCGCCGCGACGATCGACAGGCCCAGGCCGAATCCGCCGTGCTGGCTGCTGCCCTCGGCGCGGTAGAAGCGGCGAAACACGGCCTTGCGCTCCGCCTCGGGGATGCCCGGGCCCGAATCGAGCACTTCGATGCGGGTGCTGTCGCCCTGATCGACCCCACACAGGATCACGGTGCCTCCCGGCGGCGTGAACTTGATGGAGTTGCTCAGCAGGTTCGACACAGCCTCGAACAATAATGCCCGGTCGCCGTTGAGCAGGGGCAGCGCATCAGGCACTTCGAGGATGAAGGTCAGTTCGCCTTCCTCGGCCAGCGGCAGGTAAAAGTCATGCAGCTCCTGCAATAACTGCAACGGGTCGAGGCGCACGAAGCCCGAGCGCCGCTGCTGGTCTTCCAGCTCGGAAATCCGCAACAAGCCACGAAACCGCGCCATCAGCGTGTCGGTCTCGGCGATCACCTGGTCCATTTGCAAGGCCTCGGGCGAGCCGTCCGGCGCTTGCTGCTGGATGCGATAAAGTTGGGCACGCAGACGCGTCAATGGGGTGCGCAGGTCATGGGCGATGTTGTCGCACACGCCCTTGACCTCATTCATCAAGCGTTCGATGCGCTCGAGCATGGCGTTGACGATCGCCGCGAGCATGTCCAGTTCATCACGTCGGCTCGACAGCGGCAGGCGATGGGTCAGGTCGCCGGCGACGATGGCTTCGGCACTGGCCTGCAGTTTGCGAATCCGCCGCAACGGTCGCCGGCGCAGCAGATGCCAGCCAGCGATGCCCGGCAGGATCGTCAGCGATACTCCCCAGAACAGCGCGTGCAAGATGATCCGCGTCACCGCGAACAGCGAGCCGTTGTCCCGGGCCAGGACCAGCCAGCGACCGTCCTGGGTCCGGGTCGCCACCGCGTCGCAGCTGTCGGAAGGCACGCCCGGTTCATCGGAATCGACGCAGCCGCCGAGCATGTGGATCTTGCCGTCCAGCGGCAGGTCAGCGGGAACGCGCTGGATCGGCCCGCTCAGATGGCGCAATTGCGGATCGAACAGGCCGTAGGCATCGACGCCGCGCTCGTCCAGCGTCAGGCTGGCCATGAGCGCGTCTTCCAGTTGATTGCCATGGATGCGGGCGAACAGGTGCTGGCGTTGCATCAAGGAGTGCTTGGCCAGGCTGTCGAGGTAGCCGAATACTTCGTAATACATGACCCCCATCAGAATCGCGCTCCAGATCACGAACAGCGAGCTGTACAGCGCCAGCAGACGGCTGCTGGAGGAGCGCCAGCCCTTAGCGGGGTTCAGCAATGACATAGCCGGAGCCCCGTACCGTGCGAATCAGCGGTTCCAGGCCCGGCGGGTCGATTTTCTTGCGCAGGCGGCCGATGTGGACATCGATCAGGTTGGTGCCGGGGTCGAAGTGATAGCCCCAGACTTCCTCGAAAATCATCATGCGCGAAAGAATCTGCCCACTGTTGCGCATCAGGAACTCCAGCAGCTTGTACTCGGTGGGCAGCAGGCTGAGCAGTTGGCCGTTGCGGCTGGCTTCGCGGCTGATCAGGTTCAGCTCCAGGTCGGCTACCCGCAGCACGGTTTCCGGCTCGCGGGTACCGTTGTTGCGTCGCAGCAGCACTTCGACCCGGGCGGCCATTTCGTCGGTGGCGAACGGCTTGGTCAGGTAGTCGTCGCCGCCGGCCCGCAGGCCACGCACACGCTCATCCACATCGGAAAGGGCGCTGATCATCAGGATCGGTGTGGCCACGCCCATGGTGCGCAGCGTGGTGACGATCACCAGGCCGTCGAGCTCGGGCAGCATGCGGTCGAGCGTGATCAGGTCGTAGTCGCCGCTGACCGCCCGTTCCAGGCCTTCGCGGCCGTTGTCGACCCAATCGACGTCCAGGCCGTTGCGGGTCAGCTCGGCGACGATTTCACGGGCGGTCACGGCGTCGTCTTCGATGGTCAGGATGCGGTTCATGGGCGGTACCGTGTTGGGAAGTTGGTGCTATTGCGCAGCATTCTGCCAAAGAATACCTGTCGGCTTTCTGAAAAAAAGTTCATGAGCCGACGAGCCGATTCGCTGGCCTGGATCAACACTTGGTCACAAATAATCCCTAACATAATTTTCTTGCGCACTATCATGTGGCGTCTGTTGCCCTGCTTTGGCGCACCGCCGCTGCCGGGTACTGATGCGAACCGGTGATGGTGTGCCGCAAGGAGCCGAGCCCCCACAGAATCTTCAAGGAAGAGCCGTATGATGCAACCTTCAGACCTTCTACGCCGAAAATTCGATATCCAGCCGCTGGCACAGGCCGATATGACGGTGCGCCTGGACGGGCAGGCTGTCAGTGCTGCCCACGGTGAAACCGTCCTCACCGTCATCCAGTCCCTGGGGCAACGCCAGGTGGCCCGCAACGACCACGACCAGATCAGCGGCGCCTACTGCGGCATGGGCGTGTGCCAATGCTGCCTGGTCAGGATCGACGGCCGCCACAAGCGCCGCGCCTGCCAGACCCTGGTACGCCCCGGCATGCAGATCGAAACCCGGGTCAACCGCATCACCGAAACGGAGGCGCCATGAGCCTCGATCCGGTGATTGTCGGCGGTGGGCCGGCGGGCATGGCCGCGGCCATTGAACTGGCCTCCCACGGCGTGCGCTGCACCTTGCTCGAAGAAGCGCCGCGCCTGGGTGGCGTGGTGTATCGCGGACCGTTACGCGATGGCGTGCGCCTGGATTACCTGGGCCCGCGCTACAGCGACGCCCTGGAGAAACTCCACGGTGAATTCCAGCAACACGCCGGCCTGATCGACGTGCGATTGAGCAGCCGGGTCATCGGTGCCGAAGGCTTCCGGGCGCTGATGCTGCTGGATGCCGACGAGCGCCTGGGCGAGGTCGCCTATTCCCATCTGGTCCTGGCGGCCGGTTGTCACGAACGCAGCGTGCCGTTTCCTGGCTGGACCCTGCCGGGCGTGATGATGCTCGGCGGCCTGCAATTGCAGATCAAGAGCGGTGTGGTCAAACCGCCGAGCCCGGTGGTGATCGCTGGCACCGGTCCGTTGCTGCCACTGGTGGCTTGCCAACTGCACGCATCGGGCGTCGCGGTGGCGGGGGTGTATGAGGCCTGTGCGTTCGGCCGGATCGCCAAGGAAAGCCTGGCGTTGCTGAACAAGCCGCAACTGTTCCTCGACGGCCTGAGCATGCTGGCCTACCTCAAGCTCAAGCGCATTCCCGTGCGCTATGGCTGGGGCGTGGTGCAGGCTGACGGCGAGGGTGAGTTGAGCGTCGTTACCGTCGCGCCTTATTCCACGACCTGGGAACCCGACCTCAAACGCGCGGAACAGGTGCCGGCCCAGACGCTGGCGGTCGGCTACGGGTTTATCCCGCGGACTCAATTGAGCCAGCAGATGGGCCTGGAGCACGGTTTCAGCGACGACGGCTATTTGCGGGCCGTGTCCGATGCCTGGCAACAAAGCAGCGAAGCGCACATTCACCTGGCCGGCGACATGGGCGGGATGCGCGGCGGTGAAGCGGCCATGCTGAGTGGACGCATCGCGGCGCTGTCGATCCTGATGCAACGCAACGTGCTCGATCCGTCCACGGCCCTGGCGCACCGCGAACGCTACCAGGCGCAACTGGAGCGGATCATTCGCTTTCGCGCCGCCGTGGATCGCTACACCCAGCGTGGCGCCGGGCAAACCGCGTTGCCGGCCGCCGATACGGTGATCTGCCGCTGCGAGCACGCCACCCGCGCCGACATCGACCGGGCACTGGAGCAAGGCGTGCAAGACATGGCCAGCCTGAAGATGCGCACCCGCGTGAGCATGGGCGATTGCCAGGGGCGGATGTGCGTCGGCTACTGCAGCGACCGCTTGCGCGAAGCCACCGGGCGTGCCGACGTGGGCTGGCTGCGACCGCGTTTCCCCATCGATCCGATTCCCTTTTCAGCGTTCCAGAATGTCGGCATGGAGGCCGTTTCCCATGATTAAGGATTATGACGTGGTCATCGCCGGTGGCGGTGTGATCGGGGCCTCCTGTGCCTATCAACTGTCCAAGCGCAAACACCTGAAGATCGCCCTGATCGACGCCAAGCGCCCCGGCAACGCGACCCGTGCCTCGGCAGGCGGACTGTGGGCCATTGGTGAGTCGGTGGGCCTGGGTTGCGGGGTGATTTTCTTTCGCATGATGTCGGCCAACCGCAAGCGCCAGACCCAGGGCGCCGCCGTGGCGGTGGATGCCAGTACGCCGCACATCCTGCCCCAGTCGTTCTTTGATTTCGCCTTGCAGTCCAACGCGATGTATCCGCAGTTGCACCGCGAATTGATCGACAACCACGGCATGGATTTCAAGTTCGAGGAGACCGGGCTCAAGTTCGTGATCTACGACGACGAAGACCGTTTGTACGCCGAGCACATCGTCGCCTGCATTCCTCACCTGGCTGACCAGGTGCGCTGGCTGGACCAGGCGGCCCTGCGTGAGGCGGAGCCGAGTGTCAGCCATGAAGCCTTGGGTGCGCTGGAGTTTCTCTGCGATCACCAGGTCAGCCCGTTCCGCCTGGCCGATGCCTACACCGAAGGCGCCCGGCAGAACGGTGTCGACCTGTTCTTCAACACCAGCGTGACCGAGGTGCTGCGCAGCGGCACGCGGGTGACAGGTGTGAAAACCGCCGAGGCGGGGACGTTCAACTGCCGGACCCTGATCAACGCGGCCGGTGCCTGGGCGGCGGACCTGAGTGAGCAGGCCACTGGCGTGCGGATTCCGGTCAAACCGGTCAAGGGGCAGATCCTGTTGACCGAGCGCATGCCGAAAATCCTCAACGGCTGCCTGACCACCAGCGACTGCTACGTGGCGCAGAAAGACAACGGTGAGATCCTCATTGGCAGCACCACCGAAGACAAAGGCTTCGACGTGACCACGACCTATCCCGAGATCGAAGGGCTGGTGCAAGGCGCGGTGCGCTGTATTCCGCAGTTGGTCGACATCAACCTGAAACGAACCTGGGCCGGCCTGCGCCCGGGGTCACCTGATGAATTGCCGATCCTGGGGCCGATGCGCGGGGTGGAAGGCTATCTCAATGCCTGCGGGCATTTCCGCACCGGCATCCTGACCTCGGCCATCACCGGGGTGCTGCTGGACAAGCTGGTGAACAACGAACCCTTGCCGCTGGACATCACCCCCTTCCTGGAAGATCGCTTCGAGGTGGCGCCGACAGTAAAGCCCCAGGAAATGGAACTGGCCTGAAGAAACTCGGTGAGGAACAAAAATCTCGCAGTCACCCGAAAACAAACTGTGTGCGCCTGTGGGGAGCCTGTGGGAGCAAAGCTTGCTCGCGATAGCGCTGGATCATCCAGCAACAATGTTGACTGGTATACCGCTATCGCGAGCAAGCTTTGCTCCCACAGGTACTCTGATTACCCCCAGGCTTTTTTGTTCACAGCCGGTTATTCCATCGGCGTGCTGACAAACGCCTCCAACCCTTCGGCATAGGCGGTGAATGCGCTGATCAACGGGAAAGCCTTGCCTTGCACCTGGTCTGGCACCACCAGGTTGGTGAAGCTCCAGGCCACTGCCACGGTGATGCCGGCCTGATCGAGTTTGCCATCAGTGCCCAGCGGCTGCTTCTCCAGTTCCTGCTCCAGCATTCCATAAGCCGCCGCCAGTTGGCCTTCCACGCGTTCAACCCAGGGGGCGTGCTGGATCTCCGTTGGCCGCAGGTTGCGTTCGTAGTAGATCTGCACCGACTTCTCGCACGCCGCCAGGGCCAATCCAATCAGGCGCAGTGCGCGCAGCCGTTGGCCAATGTCGACCGGCATCAAGCTTTTCCCCGGGGCGGCCAAGGCCTCCAGGTAGTCGATGATCAACGTGGAATCCATCAGCACGTTGCCGTCGTCCAGTACCAGGGTCGGGGCCTTGACCACCGGGTTGATGCGCTGGAACTGTTCGAAATGCCTGAACACCGAAACGGAATCGTGCTCCAGGGCAACCCCCAGGCACTTGGCGGAAATGGCGACGCGTCTTACATAGGGCGAGTCCAGCATGCCGATCAGTTTCATGACTTCTCCTTGAGTAATCCTTTGCGGGCGTTAATCCTCGAACCCGACCTGTTCATGGATTTCATCGACCTTGAGTTCCAGTCGGTAAGCCACGGCGATGAACAACGCCTGGCACAGGCACAACGTGGCACTCAGGGAGCGGAAGGCGAACGAACTGCCTTCGTTGACCAGCAACACCGCGTTGGCCCGTTTGGCCAGGGGCGACAGGTTACTGTCGGTGATGATCAGGGTCTTGGCCTGGTGGTGCTGGGCAATGCGCAGGCAGTGCTGGGTTTCCTTGCCATAGGGCGTGAAGCTGATGGCGATGACCAGGTCGTTGGCGCGCACGCTGCGCATCTGCTCGCGGTAACTGCCCCCCAGGCCGGACACCAGGTGAATGCGTTTATTGGTGTGTTGCAGGTTGTAGACCAGGTAATCGGCGACCGCGAACGAGCGGCGCACACCCACCACGTAGATGTTGTCGGCGTTGACCACCAGGTCCACGGCCTTTTCGAACGCCTGGTCGTCCAGCTCCAACCCCAGTCGCTCGATGCCCGACAGGGTCGCGTTGACGCACTCGCGGGCCAGGTCGCCGCCGCTGGCCTTCTGCGACTTGTTGGCGATCATGCTGCGGATGCGCTGCTGGTAGTTCTGCACCGGCGTGGTCTTGTGGGTGTAGGCCTCGCGGAACAACGCCTGCATTTCGCTGAACCCGCTGAAGCCGAAGCGCTGGGAAAACCTGACGATGGCCGAGGGGTGCACTTCGCATTCCCGGGCGATGTCGCTGATGCGGTCGACCATGATCCGGTCGCTCTGCTGGCTCATGTAGCTGGCGATGCGTTTGAGCTGGCGCGGCAGGCTTTCGTATTCATCGGTGATCAGTTGCAGCAGGCGCTCGGCATTGATCGGTGGGCTCGAGAGGGCGGGTTCGGACGCGCTCTCGGACGGCGCCGGCAGATCATCAGGGCGGGTCATAGAAAATCCTTCTGGCTTGTTCTTATAGGGCGGCCCGAAAAAAGGCCGGCCCTCGACAATAGGTTGGCTGGTCGCAGTCTACAGCGTAGGCGCAGGGAAAATCATGGGCGGACAAATGTTGCAGCATCTGCTGAAACGATGCACTGCGCCTGGCTCGCTTTGCTCATAGCGTATTGGAAAAAATATTCCACGTAAAAAATTTATAGAATAATTATTGATTATTGCGCGCCGCTCGTTTTAGTCTGCATTCACCAACAGCGCTGGCGTCGATTTTGGCGACAAGCGCAGGCTGATAAAAATAACAGGAGCCAGCATGGGCCAGACTCGTTTTGCCAGTGGGCGTCAATTGGATGTGATCTGCCTGGGACGCCTGGGCGTCGACCTTTACGCGCAGCAAGTCGGCGCGCGCCTGGAAGATGTCGCAAGCTTCGCCAAGTACCTGGGCGGTTCGTCGGCCAACATCGCTTTCGGCACGGCACGCCTGGGGCTCCGGTCGGCGATGCTGAGCCGGGTAGGGGACGACCACATGGGCCGCTTCCTGGTGGAATCCCTGGCACGTGAAGGCTGCGATGTCAGTGGCATCAAGGTCGATTCCGAACGCCTGACGGCCATGGTCCTGCTGGGGATCAAGGACCGGGAAACCTTTCCCCTGGTGTTCTACCGGGAAAACTGCGCCGACATGGCGTTGCGCGCCGAAGACATCGACGAAGCCTTCATTGCCTCCAGCAAGGCGCTGCTGATCACCGGCACGCATTTCTCTACCGATGGCGTCTACAAGGCCAGTACCCAGGCGCTGGATTACGCTGAGAAACACAACGTCAAATGCGTGTTGGACATCGATTATCGACCAGTGCTCTGGGGGCTGGCGGGCAAGGCCGATGGGGAAACCCGTTTTGTGGCCGACCAGAAGGTCAGCCAGCATGTGCAAGGCATCCTGCCGCGTTTCGACCTGATCGTTGGCACCGAAGAAGAATTCCTCATCGCTGGCGGCAGCGAAGATCTGCTGACCGCGCTGCGCACCGTGCGCTCGCTGACGGCGGCGACCCTGGTGGTCAAGCTTGGCCCGCAAGGTTGCACGGTGATTCATGGCGCCATTCCCGCCCGCCTTGAAGACGGCGCCCTTTACCCTGGTGTCCGGGTCGAGGTCTTGAATGTACTGGGCGCCGGTGATGCATTCATGTCGGGGTTCCTCGCCGGCTGGCTGCAGGACGCCAGCGATGAGCGCTGCTGTCAGTTGGCCAATGCCTGCGGCGGCCTGGTGGTGTCGCGTCATGCCTGTGCCCCGGCGATGCCGACCCGGGCCGAGCTCGACTATTTATTCAAGAGCCCGGTGCCGATTACCCGTCCGGACCAGGATGCCGTGCTGCAACGACTGCATCAGGTCAGCGTGCCCCGCAAGACCTGGAAACAACTGTTCATCTTTGCGTTCGACCATCGCTGGCAACTGGTGGAACTGGCGCAGAAGGGCGGCCGCGACCTGAGCTGCATTGGTGACCTCAAGCAATTGTTCATCCAGGCGGTGGAGCGGGTCGAAGCCGACCTGCAACGCCAAGGCGTCGAGGCCGACGTCGGTCTGCTGGCTGACCAGCGCTTCGGCCAGGACTCGCTGAACGCTGCCACCGGACGTGGCTGGTGGGTGGCGCGGCCGGTGGAAGTGCAGGGCTCGCGGCCACTGGCGTTCGAACACGGGCGCTCCATTGGCAGCAATCTGATCGCCTGGCCACAGGAACAGATCATCAAGTGCCTGGTGCAATTTCACCCTGACGACGAACCACTGCTGCGCCTGGAGCAGGAAGCGCAATTGATGGGCTTGTACAAGGCGTCCCAGGTCAGCGGCCATGAATTGCTGCTGGAAGTCATTCCGCCCAAGGATCATCCGTCACCCCACCCGGACGTGCTCTATCGCGCCCTCAAGCGCCTCTACAACCTGGGTATTTTCCCGGCGTGGTGGAAGATCGAGGCCCAGAGCGCGGAGGAATGGAAACAGCTCGATGAGCTGATCCAGCACCGCGACCCGTATTGCCGTGGCGTGGTCCTGCTGGGCCTCAACGCCCCGGCCGCCGCCCTGGCCGAAGGCTTCCGCCAGGCCAGCCAGAGCACCACCTGCCGCGGTTTCGCCGTGGGCCGCACGATCTTCCAGGAACCGAGCCGGGCCTGGCTGGCCGGGGAAATCGATGATGAGACGCTGATCCGGCAGGTGCAGGGCAGGTTTGTGGAATTGATCGAGGCGTGGCGCAGTGCCCGTGCTTGATGGATGTTGCGCCGGCTCTTGTGGCGAGGGGATTTATCCCCTCTGGGCTGCGAAGCGGCCCCTTAAAGGTTTAATTCAATTTGCCTGACACACCGAGCTGCTGGGTTTGGGGCTGCTTCGCACCCCAGCGGGGATAAATCCCCTAGCCACAATAAGTATTCCAAACGGTTTTCGATATTCAGTTTGAAAACAATAAAAGGTGCAGCCATGCCCGCTATTCGAATTGGCATCAACCCGATTTCCTGGAGCAACGATGACTTGCCGTCGTTGGGCGGCGAGACGCCGTTGAGCACGGCGCTGAGCGAGGGCAAGGAAATCGGCTACGAAGGTTTTGAACTCAACGGCAAATTCCCCAAGGACGCCAAGGGTGTCGGCGATGTGCTGCGTCCTTATGACCTGGCGCTGGTCTCCGGCTGGTATTCCAGCCGCCTGGCCCGGCGTTCGGCGGCTGAGGAAATCGACGCCATCGCCAGCCACGTCGAGCTGCTGGCACAGAACGGCGCCAACGTGCTGGTCTATGGTGAAGTCGCCGATTCCATTCAAGGCCAACGCATTTCACTGATCGAGCGGCCGCGTTTCCATACGGATGAAGCCTGGCAAGCCTACGCCGACAAGCTCACCGAGCTGGCGCGCTTCACCTTGTCCCGGGGCGTGCGCCTGGCCTATCACCACCACATGGGCGCCTATGTCGAGTCACCCGCGGACATCGACAAGCTGATGGCCCTGACCGGCAGCGAAGTGGGCCTGCTGTTCGACTCGGGCCACTGCTACATGGGCGGTGGCGAACCGTTGCAGGTGCTGCGCAAACACATCGAGCGAGTCTGCCATGTGCACTTCAAGGACGTGCGCAAACCGGTGGTGCAACTGGCGCGCAATAACCTGTGGAGTTTTCCCGACTGCATCATCAACGGCACCTTCACCGTGCCGGGGGACGGCGACATCGACTTCGCCGCGTTGCTCGACGTCCTGCTGGCCGCCGATTACCAAGGCTGGCTGGTGGTGGAAGCCGAGCAGGACCCTGCCGTAGCACCGAGTTATGCCTACGCCAAGAAGGGCTACGACACGCTGCGTGCCTTGCTGCAAGAAAGGAGTCCGTCATGAGCTTGTTGATCAAGAGCCATGCCAGCGGTCGAACCATGGTCCAGTTGCCGGCAGGTGAGCTGGAATACGTCGGGTTCGCCGCCTACCGCCTGAGCCTCGGTGAAACCCTGCCGGTGGCCGCCGGTGACAAGGAATTGTGCCTGGTGCTGCTCAGCGGGCGCATCAGCCTCAAGGGCGAAGCGCCGGGGCAGGGCGCTTTCCATTGGGACAACCTCGGTGATCGCCAGTCGGTGTTCGAGGACAAGTCACCCTATGCCGCTTACCTGCCGCCCGGCAGTCAGGCCCAGGTCACCGCGTTGAGTGATGTGCAGATTGCCGTGTGCGCCGCGCCGGGTTCTGCGCAAAACAGTTATGCCCCACGGCTGATCCGCCCGGACAGCATGAAGCGCAGTGTGCGCGGCAAGGGCGCCAACACCCGCTATGTCTGCGACATCCTGCCCGACAGCGAACCGGCCCATTCGCTGCTGGTGGTGGAAGTGCGCACACCGTCGGGGCACTCCTCGAGCTACCCGCCGCACAAGCACGACACCGACGACCTGCCGCACCAGAGCTTCCTGGAAGAAACCTATTACCACCAGGTCAACCCGTCCCAAGGCTTCGTGTTCCAGAGGGTCTACACCGACGACCGCAGCATCGACCAGGCCATGGCCGTGGAGAACAGCGACCTGGTGGTGGTGCCCAAGGGCTATCACCCGGTCAGCGTGCCCTACGGTTACGAGTCGTATTACCTGAACGTCATGGCCGGCCCGAAGCGGGTCTGGCAGTTCCATAACGATCCGCAGCACAGCTGGCTGCTGGACCTCTGATTTCCAACATTCGCACGGAGAACAAGAACAATGAGTGACGCCCCGGTAGTAGGCCATTACCTCAACGGCCACGTGCAGGACCGCGACAGCACGCGTTTCAGCAATGTCTTCAACCCGGCCACCGGTGCGGTGCAGGCCCGGGTGGCCCTGGCCGAGCCGGGCACCGTCGACGCGGCAGTGGCCTCGGCGCTGGCGGCGTTCCCGGCCTGGTCCGAGCAGTCGTCATTGCGCCGTTCGCGGGTGATGTTCAAGTTCAAGGAACTGCTGGACCGGCACCACGACGAACTGGCGCAGATCATCAGCCGTGAACACGGCAAGGTGCTGTCCGACGCCCACGGCGAAGTCACCCGAGGCATCGAGATCGTCGAGTACGCCTGCGGTGCGCCGAACCTGCTCAAGACCGATTTCAGCGACAACATCGGCGGCGGCATCGACAACTGGAATCTGCGCCAGCCCCTGGGCGTTTGCGCCGGGGTCACGCCGTTCAATTTCCCGGTGATGGTGCCGTTGTGGATGATTCCCCTGGCGCTGGTTGCCGGCAACTGCTTCATCCTCAAGCCTTCGGAGCGCGATCCCTCCGCCAGCCTGCTGATGGCCCGGTTGCTGACCGAAGCCGGCTTGCCGGACGGTGTGTTCAACGTGGTCCAGGGCGACAAGGTGGCGGTGGATGCGCTGTTGCAGCACCCGGACATCGAAGCGATATCCTTTGTCGGCTCCACGCCGATTGCCGAGTACATCCACCAGCAGGGCACGGCACACGGCAAACGTGTGCAGGCCCTGGGCGGGGCCAAGAACCACATGATCGTCATGCCTGACGCCGACCTCGACCAGGCGGCGGATGCCCTGATCGGCGCCGCCTACGGTTCGGCCGGCGAGCGCTGCATGGCGATTTCCATCGCTGTGGCAGTGGGCGACGTGGGCGATGAATTGATTGCCAAGCTGTTGCCCCGTATCGACCAACTGAAGATCGGTAACGGTCAGCAGCCCGGCACCGACATGGGGCCGCTGGTCACCGCCGAACACAAGGCCAAGGTCGAAGGTTTCATCGACGCCGGCGTGGCCGAGGGCGCTCGGCTGATCGTCGATGGCCGTGGTTTCAAGGTGCCCGGGGCCGAGCAGGGGTTCTTTGTCGGCGCGACGCTGTTCGACCAGGTCACCGCCGAGATGAGCATCTACCAGCAAGAGATTTTCGGCCCGGTGCTGGGGATCGTCCGTGTACCGGATTTCGCCACGGCGGTGGCGCTGATCAACGCCCATGAATTCGGCAACGGCGTGTCGTGCTTCACCCGTGACGGCGGCATTGCCCGGGCGTTCGCCCGCAATATCAAGGTTGGCATGGTCGGCATCAATGTACCGATTCCGGTGCCCATGGCCTGGCATTCCTTTGGCGGCTGGAAGCGTTCGTTGTTCGGCGATCACCATGCCTACGGCGAAGAAGGCCTGCGCTTCTACAGTCGCTACAAAAGCGTGATGCAGCGCTGGCCCGACAGCATCGCCAAGGGGCCTGAATTCAGCATGCCGACTGCCCAATAACGCATTTTTCGAATGTCTGCCGGAGGGAGAACAACAATGAACAAGCCCCTGCGTTTTGCCTTGAACCGAATGGTTGCCCCACGCCTGTCACTGCCCGCTTTCATCGACCTGGCCCTGGCGTTGAAAACCGACGCCATCGAGATCCGCAACGATCTGAAGGGCGTCGAGATCGAAGACGGTATGCCGCCGGCCCGGGTGCGCGAGTTGTGCGAGGCGCGCGGCATCAAGGTGCTGTCGATCAACGCCCTGTATCCTTTTGACGTGTGGAACGAAGAGCGTCGTGCCCAGGCCGTGCGGTTGGCCGATTACGCCCGCGAATGCGGTGCCGAGGGCCTGGTAATGTGCCCGCTCAACGACCGCGCCGACCCGCGCAGCGAGGCTGAACGCGCGGCTGGGCTGCGTACAGCCCTCAGCGAACTGGCGCCGATCCTGCGCGCCTTTGGCATCTACGGGTTCATCGAGCCCCTGGGTTTCGAAGAGTGCTCGTTGCGCCGCAAGCGCACGGCGGTGGAAGCGATCAAGAGCATTGGCGGGCTGGATGTGTTCCGCCTGGTGCATGACACCTTTCACCATCATTTGGCCGGTGAACAGGAATTCTTCCCCGAGCTGACCGGGCTGGTGCACATCTCCGGTGTCGAGGATGCCCAGGCGCCGCTGGCGACGATCCGTGACGGCCACCGGGTGCTGGTGGGTGCGGCTGACATCCTTGGCAATGCCGTGCAGATCGAGGCGCTGCGGGCCGGTGGCTACGAGGGCTATCTGTCCTTCGAACCGTTCGCCGAGAGCGTCCATGACCTGGCCGACATCCGCCAGGCGTTGGGGGCGAGCATGAACCACTTGCAAAGCTCCCAGGCCTGACCCCGTTATCGACCTGATGAAGATCCCCTTGTGGGAGCGGGCTTGCTCGCGAAGGCGGCAGTACATCCAACATTGATGTCGACTGACATGCCGCTTTCGCGAGCAAGCCCGCTCCCACAGGGGATTGAGCAAACCGCCAAATTTGCATTCCAGACAAGGTGCAAGCATGACCACAACACGACTGACCATGGCCCAGGCCCTGGTGAAATTCCTCGATAACCAGTACATCGAAGTCGATGGCGTCCAGAGCAAGTTCGTCGCCGGGGTCTTTACCATTTTTGGCCACGGCAACGTGCTGGGCCTGGGCCAGGCGCTGGAGCAGGACAGCGGCGACCTGGTGGTCCATCAGGGCCGTAACGAGCAAGGCATGGCCCATGCCGCCATCGGGTTTGCCAAGCAGCATCTGCGGCGCAAGATCTACGCCTGCAGCTCGTCGGTCGGCCCCGGTGCGGCGAACATGCTGACCGCCGCGGCCACCGCCACGGCCAATCGCATTCCGTTGCTGCTGTTGCCCGGCGATGTCTATGCCAGTCGCCAGCCGGACCCGGTGCTGCAGCAGATCGAGCAGTTCCACGACCTGAGCATCAGCACCAACGATGCCTTCAAGGTCGTGAGCAAATACTGGGATCGCATCAACCGCCCCGAGCAATTGATGACCGCCGCGATTCATGCGATGCGCGTACTGACCGACCCGGCCGAAACCGGCGCGGTGACCCTGGCCTTGCCCCAGGACGTGCAGGCCGAAGCCTACGATTACCCGGATTACTTCCTGCAAAAACGTGTGCACCGCATCGACCGCCGCCCGGCCACCGAAGCGATGCTCAGCGATGCCCTGGCGCTGCTCAAGGGCAAGCGCCAGCCGTTGATCATCTGTGGCGGCGGTGTGCGCTACTCCGGCGCCAACGCCGCGTTGCAGGCCTTTGCCGAGCGCTTCGACATTCCGTTCGCCGAGACCCAGGCCGGCAAGAGCGCGGTGGTGTCCAGTCACCCGCTGAACGTTGGCGGTGTCGGTGAAACCGGTTGTCTGGCGGCGAACCTGCTGGCCAAGAAAGCCGACCTGATCATCGGCATCGGCACCCGCTACAGCGATTTCACCACCGCGTCGAAATGGCTGTTCCAGCACCCGGATGTGCAGTTCCTCAATCTCAACATCAGCCCGTGCGATGCCTTGAAACTCGACGGCGTGCAACTGCTGGCGGACGCCCGTTCGGGGCTGGAAGCGATGTCCGCCGCGATGGGCGACTATCGCGCCGAATGGGGCGGACAGATCGCCGATGCCAAGGCCCAGCTCGACGCCGAAGTGGACCGGATCTATCAGGCGGATTTCCAGACCGAGGATTTTGTCCCGGAAATCAACGATCACATGGACCCGGCGGTGTTTCGCGAATTCATCGAACTCACCGGTTCCTGCCTGACCCAGAGCCGCGTGCTCGGCACCCTCAACCAGACCCTGGCGGATGACGCCATCATCGTCGCCGCCGCCGGTAGCCTGCCCGGCGATTTGCAGCGCAGTTGGCGCAGCAAGGGCGTGAATACCTATCACGTCGAGTACGGTTATTCGTGCATGGGCTATGAGGTGAATGCGGCGCTGGGGGTGAAACTCGCCGAGCCCGACAAAGAGGTCTACGCGCTGGTGGGCGATGGCTCCTACATGATGCTGCACTCGGAGTTGGCGACCTCGATCCAGGAGCGCCGCAAGATCAATGTGGTGCTGCTGGACAACATGACCTTCGGGTGCATCAACAACCTGCAAATGGAACACGGCATGGACAGCTTCGGCACCGAGTTCCGCTTCCGCAACCCGGACACCGGCAAGCTCGACGGCGGTTTTGTGCCGGTGGACTTCGCCATGAGCGCCGCGGCCTACGGTTGCAAGACCTACAAGGTCAAGACCCTCGACGAACTGCACGCGGCCCTGGCCGATGCGCGGCGCCAGAGCGTCTCGACGCTGATCGACATCAAGGTCCTGCCCAAGACCATGATCCACAAATACCTGTCGTGGTGGCGGGTTGGCGTGGCGCAAGTCTCCACCAGCGCCCGCACTGATGCCGTCGCCAAGACCCTCAATGAACGACTGGCCAAGGCCCGTCAATACTGATTGCCCCAACAATACGAAAGGAGTTCTCTACATGTCTTTGAAGCTGGGCGTCATCGGCACCGGGGCCATCGGCCAGGACCATATCCGTCGTTGCAGCCAGACCTTGCTCAACAGCCAGGTGGTGGCGGTGACCGACATCAACCTGCAACAAGCGGCCAAGGTCGTTGCCGATCTGAAGTTGACCGCCGAGGTCTACCCCGACGGTCATGCATTGATCAAGGCGCCGGACGTGGAAGCGATCCTCGTCACCTCCTGGGGCCCGAGCCACGAAGAATTCGTGCTGGCGGCGATTGCGGCGGGCAAACCGGTGTTCTGTGAAAAGCCCCTGGCGGTCACGGCCGAAGGCTGCCGCAAGATCGTCGAGGCCGAAGTGGCCCACGGCAAGCGCCTGGTGCAGGTTGGCTTCATGCGCCCGTACGATGAAGGTTATCGGGCACTGAAAGCGGTGATCGACAGCGGCCAGATCGGCGAACCGCTGATGCTGCATTGCGCCCACCGCAACCCGAGCGTGGGCGAAAACTACAAGACCGACATGGCGATCACCGACACCTTGATCCATGAGCTGGATGTGTTGCGCTGGCTGCTGGCCGATGACTATGTGTCGGTGCAGGTGGTGTTTCCGCGCAAGACCAGCAAGGCCCTGGCCCACTTGCGCGATCCGCAGATCGTCCTGCTGGAAACCGCCCGGGGCACGCGCATCGATGTGGAAGTGTTCGTCAACTGCCAGTACGGCTACGACATCCAGTGCGAAGTGGTGGGGGAGACCGGCATCGCCAAGCTCCCGGAACCGTCCCAGGTGCAACTGCGCAGTGGCGCCAAGTTGTCCAATGCGATCCTGATGGACTGGAAGGACCGTTTCATCGCAGCCTACGACGTCGAATTGCAGGCCTTCATCGACGGCGTGCGCGCCGGGCAGGTGGGCGGGCCGTCGGCCTGGGATGGTTTTGCCGCAGCGGTGGCGGCGGATGCCTGTGTGGCAGCGCAGCAGAGTGGGCAGATCGTCAAGGTCGACCTGCCCGAGCGCCCGCGTTTCTACGGCTGACCACATTTCTCCTTTTGGGATGCGGTCAAATTGTGGGAGCGAGCCTGCTCGCTCCCACAGGGGATCTGTTGTGAGCAGAGTTCCCGCAGTTACCCGAGAACAAACTGTGGGAGCTGAGCTTGCTCGCGATGGCGGTGGATCAGCTTGCATTGATGCTGAATGTGCCGCCGCCGCCATCGCGAGCAAGCTCAGCTCCCACAGGGATTGCACTCATTCAGTGACCAACAAGGAGCTTTCATGCGAATCGGACTAGTGGGCTACGGCAAGGGTGGGCGGTTCTTTCACGCGCCGCTGATCAGCAGTCTGCCCGGGGCTACGTTCGTCGGCGTGGTGACCCGGTCCGCTGAACGGCGCCAACAACTGGCCAGCGATCACCCGGATGCCCAGGCCTTCGACACCCTAGAGCAGTTGGTGGCGGCCGGCGTCGATGCGGTGGTGGTGTCCACACCGCTGGACGGTCGCCCGGAGGTGGTGATGCAAGCCATCGAACTCGGCGTGGCGGTGGTCAGCGACAAACCGTTCGCCCCTGACGCCGCCCAGGCCGAGGCGCTGGTGCTGGCCGCCGAACGCCGCAACGTGCCACTGAGCGTGTACCAGAACCGCCGCTGGGATTCGGATTTCCTGACCCTGCGCAAGCTGCTGGCGTCCGGCGCCCTGGGGCAGGTCATTCGTTTTGAATCCAGCGTCGAGCGCTATTCGCCGACCTCGGTCGGCAAAGGCAGCGGTGGCGGGTTCCTGCGCGACTTGGGCAGCCACTTGGTGGACCAGGCGCTGCAACTGTTCGGGCCGGTGGCGCGGGTCTACGCCGAGCTGGATTACCGCCAGCCCGACCAGGTGTTCGACAACGGCTTCTTCCTGTCCTTGACCCATGCCAGCGGCGTGATTTCCCACTTGAGCGGCAACTGTGTGCAGAACGCGGCGCGCCCACGCTTTCGGGTCAACGGCACCCAAGGGTGCTACACCGTAGAAGGCTTGGACGGGCAAGAGGCCCAGGCATTGGCGGGCTTGAGCCCGGCGACCGAGGGTGAACGCTGGGGCGCTGAAGAACATCGGCGCTGGGGCTGGTTCGAACACGGCACCGAGCGCGAGCGGGTGACCTCGGAGCGTGGCTGCTGGCTGGCGTTCTACCAACAGCTGCAAACCGCATTGCAGGGCGCTGGCCCGCTGCCGGTGGAGGCCCGTGATGCACTGGCGACCACGCGCATCCTTGATGCTGCCCGGCAGAGTGCCGAGCAGGGCGAAGTGGTGCGTTTATCCACGCCTGTGGGCCATGGAATAAAAAACGAATAAAATTCTAAAATTAGTTGATATGGAAAATATTTTCCAATAAAGTCGATTCCAGGTTACCGACAATCCTGTCTGTCTCCCGCCAAGCCAGCCTTGAACGGACGATAGACGAAACAAAAACAAGAAACACAGCTAGGTACCGTCGATGAAAACCTTCAGCCGCTCTGCGTTTCACCTGTCACATCTGCTGCGCCTGTCCGCAGTCCTTCCCCTGTTCGAATCCCTGTGTATCCAGCGTAACGGCGCCATGGTGTGTTGCATGCCCGGCGCGCCCATCGTGCGCTTGCCCCGTTCCTGATCCGTCACGCCTTATCCATAAAACCAACAAAAAAGTGGAGAAAGACCGTTCATGAAGACCAAGACCCGTATCGCCTCGCTGGCCCTGTCGTTGATGCTCACCAGCGGCGCTGCCCTGGCGGACCTGAAGATCGGCGTCAGCATGTCCCAGTTCGATGACACCTGGTTGACGTACCTGCGCGAATCCATGGACAAGAAAGCCAAGTCCCTGCCGGACGGCGTCACCCTGCAGTTCGAAGACGCGCGCAGTGACGTGGTCAAGCAGCTGAGCCAGGTGGAAAGCTTCATCAGCCAGAAGGTCGACGCGCTCATCGTCAACCCGGTGGACACCGCCGCGACCCAGCGCATCACCAAGGCCGCCGTGGCCGCCGGTATCCCACTGGTGTACGTCAACCGCCGCCCGGACGATCCGAAGTTGCCAGAAGGCGTGGTCACCGTGGCCTCCGATGACCTGGAAGCCGGGCGCATGCAGATGCAATACCTGGCCGACAAGATGGGCGGCAAGGGCGACATCGTGATCCTGCTGGGCGACCTGGCCAACAACTCCACCGCCAACCGCACCAAGGGCGTCAAGGAGGTGCTGGCCAAATACCCCAACATCAAGATCGAGCAGGAACAGACCGGTACCTGGTCCCGGGACAAGGGCATGACCCTGGTCAACGACTGGCTGACCCAGGGTCGCGATTTCAATGCCGTGGTGTCCAACAACGACGAGATGGCCATCGGCGCCGCCATGGCCCTCAAGCAAGCGGGCACCAAGAAGGGCAGCGTATTGATTGCCGGGGTCGATGGCACACCGGACGGCTTGAACGCGATCAAGAAAGGCGACATGGCGGTCTCGGTGTTCCAGGACGCCAAGGGCCAGGCCGATGGATCGATCGATACGGCGGTGAAAATGGTCAAGAAACAACCGGTCGAACAGTCCGTCTGGGTGCCGTATCGCCTGATCACGCCGGAAAACGTCGATCAGTTCAAGTGACGTTTGACGCACCGGTCCCACCACAACAATAAAACAGGCAAGGTTGCAACGCCGACCTTGCCGAGGGAGTACCTGATCATGTTCGCTTCAGCGACTGCTTCGAGCGCCCCGGCGATGACTTTCCGGCCGGACGTAATACCTGATGAACCGTATCTGCTGGAAGTCGTCAATGTCAGCAAAGGCTTTCCCGGCGTGGTGGCCCTGTCCGATGTACAACTGCGGGTACGCCCCGGTTCCGTACTGGCCCTGATGGGCGAGAACGGTGCGGGCAAATCCACCTTGATGAAGATTGTCGCCGGCATCTATCAGCCGGACGCCGGCGAACTGCGCTTGCGCGGCAAACCGGTGAAATTCGACACGCCCCTGGCGGCCTTGCAGGCTGGCATCGCGATGATCCATCAGGAACTGAACCTGATGCCCCACATGAGCATCGCCGAGAACATCTGGATCGGCCGCGAGCAGCTCAACGGCCTGCACATGGTCGACCATGGCGAAATGCATCGCTGCACTGCCCGGCTGTTGGAGCGCCTGCGCATCAACCTCGACCCCGAGGAGCAGGTGGGCAACCTGAGTATCGCCGAGCGGCAGATGGTCGAAATCGCCAAGGCCGTGTCCTACGACTCCGACATCCTGATCATGGACGAGCCGACCTCGGCCATTACCGAGACCGAAGTCGCCCACCTCTTCTCGATCATTGCCGACCTCAAGTCCCAGGGTAAGGGCATCATCTACATCACCCACAAGATGAACGAAGTGTTCGCCATCGCTGATGAAGTGGCGGTGTTTCGCGACGGCGCCTACATCGGCCTGCAACGGGCCGACAGCATGGATGGCGAC
This sequence comes from Pseudomonas sp. CFII68, assembly GCF_000416195.1. Classification (NCBI taxonomy): domain Bacteria; kingdom Pseudomonadati; phylum Pseudomonadota; class Gammaproteobacteria; order Pseudomonadales; family Pseudomonadaceae; genus Pseudomonas; species Pseudomonas sp. CFII68. Next base: position 27,714 of record NZ_ATLN01000123.1, on the reverse strand, counting down.
AGCCTGATTTCGATGATGGTCGGGCGCGAACTGAGCCAGTTGTTCCCGGTGCGCGAGCAACCCATCGGTGAATTGGTGCTGTCGGTGCGCGACCTGAGTCTGGACGGCATCTTCAAAGGCGTGTCCTTCGACCTGCATGCCGGGGAGATCCTGGGCATCGCCGGGTTGATGGGCTCGGGCCGGACCAACGTGGCCGAGGCGATTTTCGGCGTGACCCCGAGTACCGGCGGCGAAATCCTGCTGGACGGCCAACCGGTGCGCATCAGCGACCCGCACATGGCCATCGAGAAAGGCTTCGCGCTGTTGACCGAGGACCGCAAGCTCAGTGGCCTGTTCCCGTGCCTGTCGGTGCTGGAAAACATGGAGATGGCCGTGTTGCCTCATTACGTGGGCAACGGCTTCATCCAGCAGAAAGCCCTGCGCGCCTTGTGTGAGGACATGTGCAAGAAGCTGCGGGTCAAGACCCCGTCGCTGGAGCAGTGCATCGACACTTTGTCTGGCGGCAACCAGCAGAAAGCGCTGCTGGCCCGCTGGCTGATGACCAACCCGCGGATCCTGATCCTCGACGAGCCGACCCGTGGCATCGATGTCGGCGCCAAGGCCGAAATCTATCGGCTGATTGCCTTCCTCGCCAGCGAAGGCATGGCGGTGATCATGATTTCCTCGGAGCTGCCGGAAGTACTGGGCATGAGCGACCGGGTCATGGTGATGCACGAAGGCGACCTGATGGGCACCCTCGACCGCAGCGAAGCGACCCAGGAACGAGTCATGCAATTGGCTTCAGGCCTGTCCTGATGCCCGTCAGTCCAGATAAAAAAGGTGAATGGTTATGAACGCGATACTGGAAAACAAACCCGCGGCCGCACCGGCCAGGGCGCGCCGGCGACTGCCGACGGAACTGAGTATCTTCCTGGTGCTGATCGGCATCGGCCTGGTGTTCGAAATGTTCGGCTGGATCATGCGTGACCAGAGTTTCCTGATGAACTCCCAGCGCCTGGTGCTGATGATCTTGCAAGTGTCGATCATCGGTCTGCTGGCCATCGGCGTGACCCAGGTGATCATCACCACCGGTATCGACCTGTCGTCCGGCTCGGTGCTGGCGCTATCGGCGATGATCGCCGCCAGCCTGGCCCAGACTTCTGACTTCGCCCGGGCGGTGTTTCCCTCCTTGACGGACTTGCCGGTGTGGATACCGGTGGTGGCGGGGCTCGGGGTAGGGCTGCTGGCCGGGGCGATCAACGGCAGCATCATCGCCATGACCGGTATTCCGCCGTTCATTGCCACCCTCGGCATGATGGTCTCGGCCCGTGGCCTGGCGCGCTACTACACCGAAGGCCAACCGGTGAGCATGCTGTCCGATTCCTATACCGCCATTGGGCATGGCGCGATGCCGGTGATCATCTTCCTGGTGGTAGCAGTGATCTTCCACATCGCCCTGCGCTACACCAAGTATGGCAAGTACACCTATGCCATCGGCGGCAACATGCAGGCGGCGCGTACCTCGGGCATCAACGTCAAGCGCCACCTGGTGATCGTCTACAGCATCGCCGGGTTGCTGGCGGGGTTGGCCGGCGTGGTGGCCTCGGCGCGGGCGGCGACCGGGCAGGCGGGCATGGGCATGTCCTATGAACTGGACGCGATTGCCGCGGCCGTGATCGGCGGCACCAGCCTGGCAGGCGGGGTGGGGCGCATCACCGGCACCGTGATCGGCGCGCTGATCCTTGGGGTGATGGCCAGCGGCTTTACCTTCGTCGGTGTCGATGCCTACATCCAGGACATCATCAAGGGGCTGATCATCGTGGTGGCGGTGGTCATCGACCAGTACCGCAACAAGCGCAAACTCAAGCGCTGAGACCCGGGAAGTTGCGACAAAGCGCCACGCCTGACCCGCGTGGCGTTGCCATTTGTCTTCTTAATACAGCTATTGCACCGAATTTCTTGTTATAAACGCACTCCGATGACTGCCAAAAGCCTGTCAGAGAACATTTGAAGGGGTTGTCGGACATTTTCCCTATGTTTTCAGTTGCTGAGGCCTCGACTCGGCCTTAGACTGCCGCCCCTCGTAAATTGAGTGCCGGGTGGCGCTTGGAATAGACGGCGCCTTCCTGATGAGCGTGGCAGCTGCGCTGCGGGACGCTCCATAATTCGCCTTAATGCACGTTTTTTTATAGAGATATCAATGACAAAGGAAAAGTTGCTGGCCATGCCGGCGGATGACTACATGAATGCCGAGCAGCTGGCTTTCTTCACCAAGCTGTTGCAGAACATGAAGGTCGAAACCCACGAGCGCATCGAACAGAACCGAATCGCCATTGAGAGCCTGGACACCCCGGCTGACCCGGCGGACGCTGCTTCCGTAGAAGAAGAGCGTACCTGGCTGGTCAATGCCATCGATCGCGACCAGCGCATGCTGCCTCAGTTGGAGCAAGCCCTGGACCGCATCAACGACGACAGCTTCGGCTGGTGCGACGACAGTGGCGAGGCTATTGGCCTCAAGCGCCTGCTGATCAGCCCGACCACCAAGTACTGCATCGAAGCCCAGGAACGTCACGAACAGATCGACAAGCACCAGCGTCAGGCCTGATTCGCGTTTTCCAACAAAAGATCGCGACCTTTTGACGAAGGCCGCGATCTTTTGCTTTCGCCCGTGCTCGTTCGTCTACTCCTGTTGATCTGCTGCAAGAACGCGACTAATGGACCATGGATAATGGCTCGGTAGTGGCGTTTAATGCGCTCATAACAACGAGAATGTGGGTGACGAACATGGCGACAGACGGAACGCTGGCGGGTGCGGTGCCGGCCTCGGTACCTGAGACAAAAAGCGCGGCGCGCTGGCTGACGCCGACCTTGCAGAGTCTCGCCCTGGTCTTGCTGCTGTGCGGTATGGCCCTGGGCGGCTGGTCGCTGTACTTGGGCCTGCCGCTGGTCATGCTCATCGTCTGGTTACCGCGCCTGCGTTCGCGCGTGGCCGCGGCGCCCGCACCCGCGACCGACACATTGGCCGAGCTGACCCGCGACCTGTCCTACACCACCAGCCATAACGCGCTGTCAGCGGCCGGTGTCGCCTATTCGGTCAAGCAACTGGCCGGCAAGGTCCAGTCCCAACTCGATGCGGCGGCGCAGATCGTCAGCAATGCCGAATCGATGATCGCCACCGAGCAAGCCACTTCGCAACTCAGCCAGCAGGCCCTGAGCGCCGCCAGCGAGGCCCATCGCAGCAGCGTGGCCGGGCGCAGCGAACTGGTGGAGTCCATCAGCCGCATGCACCAGCTCAGCCAGCGCGCAAACGACAGCCGTGAGTTGATCGAAGCCCTGAGCGTACGCAGCGATGAAATCCAGCGGGTCAGCCTGGTGATCCAGTCGATCGCCAGCCAGACCAACCTGCTGGCGCTGAACGCGGCCATCGAGGCGGCACGGGCCGGTGAGCATGGCCGTGGGTTCGCGGTGGTGGCCGATGAAGTCCGTGGCCTGGCCGGGCGTACCGCGGCAGCGACCGGCGAGGTCGGGGTGATGGTGGCCGACATCCAGCAGCGCACCGCCCAGGTGGTGGAGCAGATCCGTCAACTGGCCGCTGACCTGGACATTGGCGTGCAGCAGGTCGAGCACACCGGCCAGCATCTGGAAAACATCGCCCGGCTCGCCGCCGGCGTCGAAACCCAGGTCAGCGCCATCGCCGAAGGCACCGACACCAATCGCGAACAACTCGATAGCCTGTTCCACGCCATCGAGCAGATGCGCGGCGACCTGTCCATCAGCGACCAGCAGACCCAGCGCCTGGCCGAAGCGGCGGTGCAAATGGAAGGCCAGGCCGAAACCATCAGCGAACGCCTGGCCGAGGTGGGCCTCGACGATTATCACCAACGGGTCTACGACCTGGCGCGCGAAGGGGCGGGCCAGATCGCCGCGCAGTTCGAGGCCGATATCGACCAGGGCCGTGTCAGCCTGGAGGATCTGTTCGACCGCAACTACCAGCCGATCCCCAATACCCAGCCAGCCAAATTCCAGACCCGTTTCGACCGTTACACCGACCAGGTACTGCCGGCGATCCAAGAGCCCTTGCTTGCTCGGCATGAGGGCCTGGTGTTTGCGATTGCCTGCACCCAGCAGGGCTACGTGCCGACCCATAACAAGGTCTTCAGCCAGCCGCTGACCGGCGATCCCCAGGTGGACACGCTGAATAACCGTACCAAGCGCAAATTCTCCGACCGCACCGGGATCCGCTGCGGCAGCCACCAGCAGCCAGTGCTGCTCCAGACCTACACCCGAGACACGGGTGAGTTGATGCACGATCTTTCCGTACCGATCATGCTCAAGGGGCGTCACTGGGGTGGTTTGCGCCTGGGCTACAAACCCGAGAAGCCGCGCTAGGCTTCAATAGCACCGAGTGGCTGTGGGAGCAAGGCTTGCCCGCGATGCGCCACCGCTGTGGTTGTGGGAGCAAAGCTTGCTCGCGATGCAAGCGCCTCGGTTTCCTGGAAAACCGCGTCGTCTTCATCGCGAGCAAGCTTTGCTCCCACAGGTAAATCCCCCTCGCCACAAAAAGCGCTGGTGGCTCTTGAGGCTATTTGCCACCGTGCAGACGCACGTTCAGCTGATCCACCAGCACCGCTTCTTCGCCGTCGGCGAGCAGCCATTCCCGGAGCAGGTCTTTCTGCTGGTTCGACCAGAAATCGGCCTCCACCAGCTTGATCTCCGGGGCCAGGGGGTGGGCGATGATGAAGTCGTCAATGGCCTTGTCGTCGGAGGGCAGGCCCAGTTGGTCGAACAGGGTCTTGAGTTCGTGGGAAGGTTGTTCCATGGGAGTCTCCTTTGGTCGGGGCGCCGTCGTGGCGCCTCGGTGCTTCCCTTTATCTGAGGCAAGCGCTCATCAGGAGTTCGATCGGGCTCAGGCTTTCAAGGCCCCTTCATCCACGGCGGCCTTCAACGCCTTGGCCGCTTCCCTGGCGGCCTCGGCAGCGATCTCCGCGGTCTTGAACCAGCGATCCTTCTCCACCTGGTGGCAACTGACGGTGGTCAAGGGTGGCTTGGCGCGCATAACGATGACGGCCTGGAACTCGCCTTCGACTTCTCTGGCTTCGCCCCGGATAAAAAATTCGCCGATATCAAATTCCGTCACGTCGCGCCTTCTCCTCGAAGTCATACTCATGCTATGGGTGCGCAATCCGTCGATGGGCGACGGCTTCGCTGGGCGGGCAGTATGGCAGCAGTTGCCCGTCGGCGGCTGAGTTAAGTCATGGACGGGCATATATAGGCTCAGGCGCTGCGTTCGAGACGCCTGGCCAGGTAGCAGGCTTCGTTATGGTCGGTTCGGAAACCTCTTACTCGTCCAGTCGATGTTTCCTCAATGTGAAAAAAACACTTGCCGGCCAAAACGACCCGATAACGTGGTTGAATCAACGAAATGGGCAAGCAATCGACCCCGTCAAAGGTGTCATCTGTGTCGACGATGCAAGGGGCGACGGGGTGGGGCAGGGTTGTAAAAGTGGCCATGTGAATTCCTTTTCTATGGTTTACCGACGAATTGTCGGGTACTTCGAGTAGTCTCCACGCTGTCGGCTGCTCTAGAATCGGCAGTGTCGTGTGGACGGTTGCGCCTATCTAAAGCAATTTTTTTTGGGCTCGATGTCAGAAAAATGCTTTTTTAAGTGAGAAATTTCCCTAAAGTTAGTAGTCCCATCTTTTCCGATGCTCAGAGTGGCTTTTTCCTTCAGCCTCTGGCGACCCCCCGGGAAAGACGGCGAGAGCGGCAACCTTTAGTCTGCTCTCGGCCCGGGACAGGGCGCTCCGTTCACTTCGAATTTCAGTTACAGGTCCATTACGACACTACAGTCGGTACGGGTTCTCGTGGTCCGTCCTTTGTGCAGGACGGGCCTTTTTCAAATGATGGGGATGTTTCCTTGGCAGTAAGTAATCTCGACATGCATGCGTTATTCGTACTTGGTGACCTGCGGGCAAAACTGGTCAAACTCTTCCAGTCACGTTTCGTCTACATCACCGAGCAGACAGCCGAAGGTATCTATGTCGCCGAAATCGACACCGAGTCGGCCCTGGTGGTCGATGACAAGCCCAGGCTGGAGCTCAAGGTCGGTGATCATTTTCGCGCGGCGGTATTGCCCAGCCGCGAAGGTGGCAAGTTTGAAATCCGCTTTCGCGAAATCAAGCTGACGGTCTATGGCCTTGGCGATTACGCTTTCGTCACGACCCCCGGTGGTCAGGCAATCCTGTTCAAGGAAGGCCACAGCGTGGTGACCGTGTTTGCGGCCAACGAACAGTTGCAGGAAGGCTTGACCAAGACCTTGAAGGCGGTCACCGCCAAGGCCGCCAAGTGGCGCAAGGGCGAACTGGTGACCTTCAAGGCCAGCGAGTGACCGTTTCGCAAGATCTCGCTGGAACCTCGGCTACAGTCAATTGACTGAACTATTCAGGGCTTGCGTTCGGTTGCGCAGGGCCGTTCAGCGATTGCTGTATCTGGCATGAGGTGCAAAGCATGAAACGAGTTCGACAGTGGCTGGCTGCCTGGGCCACCTTCGCGGTGTTGGTTTCACCCCTTCCGACGTCGGCCGCCACAGCGCCGATCCACTTTGCCGACTTGAACTGGGAAAGTGGCAGCCTGATCACCGATATCCTGCGGATCATCGTCGAAAAAGGCTACGGGTTGCAGACCGACACATTGCCGGGCACCACCATTACCCTGGAAACCGCCCTGGCCAATAACGACATCCAGGTGATCGGCGAGGAATGGGCCGGCCGCAGCCCGGTGTGGGTCAAGGCCGAGGCCGAAGGCAAGGTGATCGCCCTGGGCGATACGGTCAAAGGCGCGACGGAAGGTTGGTGGGTGCCCGAATACGTCATCAAGGGCGACCCAGCCAAGGGCATCAAGCCCCTGGCGCCGAACCTGCGCAGTGTCGAGGACCTGTCGCGCTACAAGCATGTGTTCAAGGACCCGGAGAGCCCCGACAAGGGGCGCTTCCTCAACAGCCCCATTGGCTGGACCTCCGAGGTGGTCAACAAACAGAAGCTCAAGGCGTATGGCCTGTCTGACAGCTACGTGAATTTTCGCAGCGGTTCGGGGGCGGCGCTGGATGCGGAAATCAGCTCGACGATCCGCCGGGGCAAGCCGATCCTGTTTTATTACTGGTCGCCCACGCCACTGCTCGGGCGCTTCAAGCTGGTGCAGTTGCAAGAGCCGCCGTTCGATGCCGAGGCCTGGAAAACCCTGACCGACGCCGATAACCCCAACCCGAAGCCGACCCGCTCACTGGCCTCGAAACTGTCGATTGGCGTCTCTGCGCCGTTCCAGAAGCAATACCCGGAGATTGCCGAGTTCTTCAGCAAGGTCGACTTGCCCATCGAACCGTTGAACAAGGCTCTGGCCGACATGAGCGAGAAGCGCATCCCACCTCGTGAAGCCGCCGAGGCGTTCCTCAAGGCGCATCCACAGGTCTGGCAGGCCTGGCTGCCCAAGGAGGTGGCGGACAAGGTGTCTGCCGGTCTCTAGGGCGTTCTCGCGTGCCAGCAGGTTGAACGCTTGATCCTGGGCAATGAATCATTCGCTGGGAACTGGCAATCTGCGCCCGTCCAGCGAAATGCCAAATTCGAGCTAGGATGATTGTTCAACCCTTTTCAGGAGGCTGGCGAATGACGCTTTTATTGGCTCGGTCGCTGGTCGCAGTGTTTGCGACCATCAGCTTGATTCATATGTATTGGGCCCTGGGTGGGCGGTGGGCGGCCAAGGCTGTGGTGCCTCAGGTACCGGTGAAGCAGGGGGAGGCGCTGCGACCGGCGTTCGATCCCTCGGGCTGGCTGACCTTGCTGGTGGCCCTGGCGCTGCTGATGGTGGCGCTGCTGGTGTGCCTGCGGGTCGGCCTGCTGGCGCAGCCGGTCACTCATCGGGCGTTGCAGTGGCTGATCAGCGCGATTGCCTTGCTGATGTTCGCCCGGGCCATTGGCGAGTCGAACCTGGTGGGCTTCTTCAAGGAGGTCAAGGACTCGACATTCGCCAGGCTCGACACCTGGGTCTATTCGCCGCTGTGCGTGGTGCTTGGGGCCGGGTTGCTGGCGGTGGCGTGGGCCTGAGTCACTCCGTCACCCGGCCTGTGGCGAGGGGATTTATCCCCGCTGGGCTGCGTAGCAGCCCCAAAAAGGCAGAGCACAACTAGCTAGACACACCGAGGTGACTGCACTTAGGGCTGCTGCGCAGCCCAGCGGGGATAAATCCCCTCGCCACAAAGGGTGTTTGCCTTAAGGTAGCGGTCAGCCGTCGTGCCCGGTCCTGCGACTGCTCACTTCCGCCGGCACATCATCCCCAGCCATGCGCTTGCGGAACAACGCCGCCCGGGCCAGCAGCAGGGTGGTCACCGGGACGGTGATGGACAGCAGGATCGGGATCAGCCAGGCATGCAACACCGGCGCGGACTTGAGCGCCGAAAAATACACGATCGAAGCCAGTGCCACGCACCAGGCGCCCAGTGTGGATGCCAGGGCCGGAGGGTGCATGCGCTGGAAATAATCCTTCAGCCGCACCAGGCCGATCGCTCCGGCCAGGGCGAAGAGGCTGCCGAGCACCAGCAGGATCGCCACCGGGATTTCGACCCACATCGACAGTTCGCCGGTCATTCGATCACCTCGCCACGCAACAGGAACTTGGCCAGGGCAAACGAGCCGACAAAGCCGAACAGGGCGATCAGCAGCGCCGCCTCGAAATAGGTGTCACTGGCATAACGGATGCCCAGCACCAGCATCATCAGCATCGCCACGATGTACAGATAGTCCAGGGCCAATACCCGATCCTGCGCCGAAGGGCCCTTGAACAGTCGCCACAGGGTCAACACCATCGCCAGGGAGAGCAGGAACAGGCTCAACAGGATCGCATTGGACAGCAGGGGGCTCATTGGAAAATCTCCATCAACGGGCGCTCGTACGTAGCCTTGAAATGCGCGATGAAAGACGCCTCGTCTTCCAGATCGAACACGTGCATCAGCAGGATGCTGCGGTCCAGGGCCAGTTCCGACCAGACTGTCCCCGGGATCACCGTGGTGATCATCGACAACGCGGCCAGGCCGTTGGCGTCGTGCAGGTCCAGCGGCACTTTGATGAACCGCGAGCGAGGCGGGCGGCGTCCGGCGTTCAGCACCCCCCAGGCCACCGCCACGTTGGACACCAGCACATCACGGCCCACCAGCAGGAACAAGCGCAACACCACCCACGGCCGGCGGATACGGATGGGCCGTGGGCGCAACGGGCGCATCATCAACGGCGCCAGGAAGCCCAGCGCTGCGCCCAGCAGCAGATGCCCGGCGCTGACGGACAGGTTCAACACCAGCCACAGCAACCACAGCGCCAGGGACAACCACGGGGCGGGCAACAGGCGCTTCATGGCTGCACCTCCCGCAATGCGGTGCGGGTCTCGGGGTTGGGCACGGCGCGGGTGGCGAGTACCGACATCACATAATGTTCCGGATTGTTCAGCGTATCGGCGGCGGATTGGGTGTAGCGCAGCAACGGTTCGGCCTTGAAGGTCAGGGCGATGCCCAGGCCCAGCAGCACGACGATCGGCAGGCATTCGAACGGCCGCAGCAACGGTGACGGGCGTTCCTGGGGCGTCCAGAAACGTTGGATGCCCAGGCGTGAAAAGGCAATCAGCGAGGCTAGCCCCGAGAGGATCAGCAAGGCCAACAGGCCCCACGCCTGGTTTGATACCGACTCCCCGCCGCTGGCTCCGAAGCCTTGGGGATTGAGCAAGGCGCTCAGCAGGCTCAGCTTGCCGATGAACCCCGACAGCGGCGGCATGCCGATAATCAACAGCGCACAGAAGATAAAGCTCAAGCCAAGGAAGGCCATGGTCCAGGGAATCACTTGCCCGACCACGGCTTTCTGCTCGTCGTCGAGGTTGATGCCCTTGGGCGGTTGCAGGGATTCCAGCGGTCGCGGCAAGGTGTCGAAGTCGTCGTCCAGGGACAGTTCATTGGCCGAGCGCGAGCGTTCGATCAGCTCGGCCAGCAAGAACAGCGCGCAAAGCGCCAGGGTCGAGCTCACCAGGTAAAACAGCGCCGCCCCCACCAGGTTCGGTTGGGCGAAGCCGATGGCCGACAACAGGATCCCGGCCGAGACCAGGATGCTCAGGCTCGCCATGCGCTCCAGCCGTTGGGCCGCGAGAATGGCAATGGCGGCGCAGGCGATCGTCGCCATGCCGCCATAGACCAGCCAGTCGGCGCCGAAATACGCCGAGGCGCCGGCCTGGCCGGAGAACAGCAACGTCCACAGGCGCAGGATCGTGTAGACGCCAACCTTGGTCATGATCGCAAACAGCGCCGCCACCGGTGCGCTGGCGGCGCTATAGGCTGGCACCAGCCAGAAGTTCAGCGGCCACATCCCAGCCTTGGCCAGGAACGCCACCGCAAGGATGCCTGCCCCGGCGTGCAGCAAGCCGCGGTCGGCCTCTGGCACCAGCGGGATTTTCAGGGCCAGGTCGGCCATGTTCAACGTGCCGGTGACGCCATAGATCAGCGCCGCGCCGATCAGGAACAACGACGAGGCCAGCAGATTGATGGAAATGTAATGCAGGCCTGACGACACCCGCGCCCGGCCCGACCCGTGCAGCATCAAGCCGTAGGAGGCCGCCAGCAGCACTTCGAAGAACACGAACAGGTTGAACAGGTCTGCCGTCAGGAAGGCGCCGTAGAGGCCCATCAACTGGATCTGGAACAGCGCATGGAAACTCGCCCCGGCGCCGTCCCAGCGGGCCATGGCGAAGAGCAGGGCGCTGACGCCGATGATGCCGGTCAGTACCAGCATCAGCGCCGACAGGCGATCGACCACCAGGACAATGCCGAACGGCGCCTGCCAGTTGCCGGGCAGGTACACGCCAATGGACGCGGGCAGGGCCTGGTCCTGGGTCCAGTACAGCAACAGCACCGCGATGCCCAGGCCCAGCAGGCTGGAAAGCAGATTGATCCGGGCCTTGAGCGGGCGGTGCTTCTCGCCCAGCATCAGCATCAACGCGGCGGTCAGCAGCGGCAGCAGGATGGGCGCGGCGATCAGATGGGGCGTCAAGATCATTCCTTGGGCTCCCGGCCGTCCACGTGGTCGGTGCCGGTCAGGCCCCGGGACGCCAGCAGCACCACCAGGAACAGCGCAGTCATGGCGAAGCTGATCACGATGGCCGTCAGCACCAGCGCCTGGGGCAGCGGGTCGGTGTAGTGCAGCAGGTCCTGGGGCACGCCGTCCTTGATGATCGGTTCCTTGCCGATGAACAGGCTGCCCATGCTGAAGATGAACAGGTTGACGCCGTAGGACAGCAGGCACAGGCCCATGACCACCTGGAAGGTCCGTGGCCGCAACACCAGCCAGACACCGGAGGCGGCCAGTACGCCGATTGCGATTGCGATGACTTCTTCCATCAGGCGGTGGCTCCTTTGACGGCGGCGACGGGTTTGGCTTGCAGGCCCGGCTTATGGGCCCGTACCGACTGGTGAGCCAGGGCGGTGAGGATCAACAGGGTGGAACCGACCACCACGGCGTACACACCGATGTCGAAGAACAGCGCGCTGGCCAGATGGATATCCCCCAGCAGCGGCAATTCGAAATGCCAGGTGTGGGTGGTCAGGAACGGATAACCCACGGCCATCGATCCCAGGCCGGTGGCGGTGGCGAACAACAGCCCGGTGCCCATCCAGCGCAGCGGCCGCAGGCTCATTTGCGCCTCGACCCACTGGGTGCCGGCGACCATGTATTGCAGGATGAACGCCACGGACATCACCAGCCCGGCCACGAAGCCGCCACCGGGTTGATTGTGGCCGCGCATGAACAGGTAGAACGACACCACCAGGGCGATCGGTAGCAGCAGGCGCACCAGCACCGACGGCACCATCATGAAGCCCAATGCGGTATCGCTGGCATGGCGCGGGTTGACCAGATCGGTGACCACGTCCGGCGCCAGCAGGCGCTGTTGCGCTGGCAACTGCATGCTTTCCTTCGGTGGGCGGAAACGCCGCAGCAGGGCGAACACCGCCAGGGCCACCGCCACCAGCACGGTGATTTCCCCGAGGGTGTCGAAGCCCCGGAAGTCCACCAACATCACGTTCACCACATTGCTGCCGCCGCCTTCGGGCAGAGCACGGCTCAAGTAGAACGAAGAGATGTCGTTAGGCGTCTGGCGCGTGAGCATCGCATAGGACAACAGCGCCATACCGCCGCCGACGGCGATGGACAGCAGCAAGTCCCGCAGGCGTCGGATACGCGCGCGCCGCTCGCTGTTGGGCAGCGGCGAGACGTCCTCGATCCGCCGTGGCAGCCAGCGCAGGCCCAGCAGGATCAGCACGGTGGTAACCACTTCCACCACCAGTTGCGTCAAGGCCAGGTCGGGGGCGGAGAACCAGACGAAGGTCACGCAGGTCATCAGGCCGCAGACGCTGACCATGGTCAGGGCCGCGAGCCGGTGATACTTGGCCTGCCAGGCCGCGCCCAGGGCACAGGCGATCGCCAGCAGCCACAGGGTGACGAAGACGATGGAACCGGGGATCTTCGGCCGGTCGCCCCAGACGAGCGTGCTGTGCAGCATCGGGATCAGCCCGGCCAATACCGCCGCCAGCACCAGGAAAAAAAGTTGGGCTTGCAGGCGCCGGGTACTGATCTTGCGCTCCAACCGCCGACCCTGGCGCATCATCAGCACCAGGCAGCGCTCGAACAAGCGCTTGCCACTGAGCCGGCCAATGAACGGCGGGTGCTTGATGTGCCCTTGCCGGAGCTGTTTGCGCAGCAGCAGGTACAGGACGATGCCGCCGGACATGGCCACCAGGCTCATGATCATCGGTGCGTTCAGGCCGTGCCAGATCGCCAGACTGTATTCAGGCAGTGTGCCGCCCACCACCGGCAACGCGGCGGCCGCGAGCAACGAGCCGACCACCTGGGCCGGAAAAATCCCCACCAACAGGCAGGTGAACACCAGCAACTCCACTGGCGCGCGCATCCAGCGCGGTGGTTCGTGAGGGGTATGGGGCAGGTCGGTGGCGGTGGGGCCGAAGAACACATCCACGGTGAACCGCAAGGAGTAGGCGACGCTGAAGGTCCCGGCGATGGTAGCGATGATCGGCAGCGCCAGTTCGACCCAGGCCGTGGCGGAAATGAACACGGTCTCGGCGAAGAACATTTCCTTGGACAGGAAACCATTGAGCAACGGCACCCCGGCCATCGCCGCGCTGGCGACCATGGCCAGGGTCGCGGTGAACGGAATCAGTCGCACCAGGCCGCTGAGCTTGCGAATGTCGCGGGTGCCGCTTTCGTGGTCGATGATCCCGGCGGCCATGAACAGCGACGCTTTGAACGTGGCGTGGTTGAGGATATGAAACACCGCCGCCACGGCCGCCAGTGGACTGTTCAGGCCCAGCAGCAGGGTGATCAGCCCGAGGTGGCTGATGGTGGAGTAGGCCAGCAGGCCCTTGAGGTCGTTCTGGAACATCGCGCAGTAGGCGCCCAGCAGCAACGTACAGGCTCCCGCGCCGCCGACGATGTAGAACCACTCTTCGCTGCCCGACAGCGACGGCCATAACCGCGCCAACAGGAACACCCCGGCCTTGACCATGGTGGCCGAGTGCAGATACGCCGACACCGGCGTGGGGGCGGCCATGGCATGGGGCAGCCAGAAGTGGAACGGAAACTGGGCGCTTTTGCTCAAGGCGCCGATCAGGATCAGCGGCAACAGGATGGGGTAGAGGGCATGGGCACGGATCAGGTCGCCGGCGGCCAGGACCTTGTCCAGCTCATAGCTGCCCACCACATGGCCGAGCAGCATCACCCCGGCCAATAGGCAAAGCCCGCCAGCCCCGGTCACCATCAACGCCATGTAGGCACCGCGTCGAGCGTCGGCGCGGTGGTGCCAATAGCCGATCAGCAGGAACGAGAACAGGCTGGTCAGTTCCCAGAAAAATACCATCTGGATCAGGTTGCCGGAGATCACCAACCCGAGCATGGCGCCCATGAACGCCAGGAAAAATGCGAAGAAGCGCGGCACCGGATCATCCGGCGACATGTAGTAGCGAGCGTACAGCGACACCAGCGTGCCGATGCCCAGCACCAGCAACGAAAACAGCCAGGCGAAGCCGTCCAGGCGTAATACGAAATCCAGGCCCAGGCTGGGCAACCAGGTGTAGTGCTCACGGATCACGCCGCCATCGGCGATCTGCGGGTACAGCAAGGCCACCTGAACCGTGCCGGCCAGGGCGACGAGGCCGGCCAGCAGTGATTCGGCGTTACGGGCGTTATGCGGCAGCAGCGCCGCGACACAGCTGCCGATGAAGGGCAAAAGCAATAGAACTATCAGTGACATAGGCTTCTATTCGGCGGGAGGTTGTGAGGGATCATACGTGGCGTATTCCCGATCACCAACCGCGAGGGTGTCGCAGAATCCTACAAGAGAGGTGGAGTTTTCTTACTTTGCGCCCTACACATCACCCGTGGCGAGGGAGCTTGCTCCCGTTGGGCTTGTGTAGGAGCTGCCGAAGGCTGCGATCTTTTGATCTTGGTCTTTCGCTTGGGATTCAAGTGTCTGGGGAAAGATCGCAGCCTCGTTGCACTCGTCAGCTCCTACACAGCTCCTGCACGGCTTCTAAGCTTCTACCGGCCTCACTGCTCCTGCTCAAGCCCCTCATCCACCTCGACAACACCTTTTCCGCGGGTCTTCAGCTCACTGACAATCACCGCCGCCACGATCAGTGCCGCGCCGAACAAGGCAATCGCCGGCAACCGCTCGCCCGCCAGGCGCCCGGCGATGCCGGCCCACACCGGCTCACCGGCATAGATCAGCGTGGCACGGGTCGGCGAGACGCTTTTCTGTGCCCAGTTCATCGCCACCTGGATCGCTGCGCTGGCGGCGCCCAGGCCGACGGCGCTGACCAGCAGCAACATGGAAAAATCCGGAATTTTTTCCTGGGTCGGCACCACCATCAGGAAGGCCAGCACCGCGGTGCTTGCCAGTTGCACCACGGTCACCCGGCGCACATCGACCTGGCCGGCATAAGCGCTGATCAGGATGATCTCGGCGGCGATTGCGATGGCGCTGATCAACGTGGCGATTTCACCGGGGCTGAAGTTCAGCGAGGCCCCGGCCGGGCCCGACACCAGCATCAGCCCGGTGAACGCCAGCATGATGCCGATGCTCGGCATCAAACCAGGCCGACGGCCCAGCACCAGCCATTGCAACAAGGGCACGAATGGCACGTAAAGCGCGGTAATGAACGCCGATTGGCTACTGGGGATGGTTTGCAGGCCGACGGTCTGCAGGCCGTAGCCGAGCATGATCGCCACACCGATGAAGCACCCGGCCTTGAGTTCGAAGAGGGTCAGGTCCCGCAGATGCCGCCAGGAAAACAGCGCGACAAACGCGGCCGCGGCGGCAAATCGCAGGCCGACGAAAAACATCGGCCCACTGACCGTCATGGCGTGTTGTACCAGCAGGAAAGTCCCACCCCAGATCATGGTAATCAGCACCAGCACGCATTCGGCCTTGCTGAACCTTGAGAAACGGGAGGAAGCTTGCGGGGAGTTCACCGATGCCATGACCTTGCGCGCCACTTGAGGCGGACGCACAATGCGTCCGAAGTTGGGCAGTATAATGCGCAACCCAGCCATGTGAGCAATATAGTGCACAAAGAATCCGGCCAGCGGGCCTCAGTCCTGCAACACGTCAGCCAGAACGTCCGTCGTCTGCGGCATGCCGCCGAGCTCAGCCAGACGGCGCTGGCCGAGCTGTCAGGGGTCAGCCGGCGGATGCTGGTGGCCATTGAGGCTGGGGAAAAGAACGTCAGCCTGACCACCCTGGACCGGGTCGCCGAAGCCCTGGACGTGGCCTTCAGCGACTTGATCCAGGCCCCCGAAGCCCGCGACCCGAGCCGCATCAACGAACTGGTCTGGGCCGGTGTGATCCCGGGCAGCAAAGCTGTGTTGCTCGCCAAGGCCACCGCCAGCCGTGAGGTAGAACTCTGGGAATGGCGGCTGGAGCCGGGCGAGCATTACCATTCCGAGTGCGACGCAGATGGATGGAGCGAACAACTTTATGTATTCGAAGGCTGCCTGACGTTGCTGCTGGGCAGCGAAGAGCGCCGCATAGGCGTCGGCGAGTTCTTCATGTTCGCCAGCAACCAGCCCCATGCCTATCGCAACGATGGCCCGGTGGCGGCGAGATTCGTACGCAACGTGGTGATTTGATTCCTGGAGAGCGGTATGGAAACAGCGCTGGAGCGACATGAGCAGGGCATCACCCGGGAGGCCGATATCCTGATTATCGGTGGCGGCCTGAGCGGTGCCATGTTGGCCGCGCAGCTGCTGCGCCTGCCGGGCCGGCGCGAGGTACTGATCGTCGAGCCGCGCAGCGAACTGGGCCGGGGCGAGGCCTACAGTGCCGTGGAACTGGGCCACACCTTGAACGGCAACGCGGCGCGCATGAGCGTCGACCCGGACAACGCCGATGACCTGACCCAATGGCTCACCGCGTTCATCGAGACCGGCGGCTGGCCCGAGTCGGATCAGCAGCACGTGCCCATCAGCGAGTTGTTCCCGCCCCGGGGAATGTTTGGCCTTTATGTGCAACAACGGCTGGCCGAGGCTCGCGAGATAGGCGCGCAAAACGGTTCGACCGCCGAGCACGTGCGCGGGGAGGCCGTGGACCTGCGGGTTGCCGACGATGCCGTAATGCTGACGCTTGATGACGGCCAGGTCTTGCGCGGCCGTTTCGCGGTACTGGCCACCGGCATGTTCCCGGCGGCGCGAACCCCGCAAACCGAATCCAGCGGCTTGAATGCCGCGGCCCTGGACCCTTGGGATGTGGCTGCGATGCGCCAGCTCGATCCGCAGTCCACGGTGCTGATCATCGGCTCGGGGCTGACCATGGTTGATGCCGTCGTGTCCCTGGAGCAGTCCGGGCACCGTGGGCCGATCGAAGTGTTTTCCCGCCATGGTTTGTTGCCCCATGTGCGCCGCCAGCCCCCCGCCTGGGTGGATTTCCTCGCCGACGATCACAGCCTGCGGTCGCCACGCCAGTTGATGCGGGCCCTGCGCGAGCAATGCCGTCAGGCCCAGGCCCAAGGCATCGATTGGCAGGCCCCGTTGGACACGGTGCGCGCGCACATCGGGCGGTTGTGGAACCAGGCCAGCGATGTGCAGCGCCGGCAGTTCGTGCGGCATGTGCGGCCGTGGTGGGAGAGTCATCATCATCGCTCGCCGCCGTTGAGCGCGGAGCTGGTGGCGCGTCTGCACGAAGAAGGGCGGTTGCGGATTCAGGCGGCATCGTTCAAGGGGCTGGCGTCCTCTGCCGAGGGCACGCTGGGTATTACCATCCGCCGCCGGGGCGAGACCGGGCTGACGGTGGTGCAGGGCGCGGCGCTGATCAACTCCAGTGGCATCGAATATGACTGGCGCCGGGTTGCACGACCGTTGCCGCAACAGTTGCTGGCCCGGGGGCTGATCCAGCCCGGGCCGCTGGCCCTGGGCATCGCCGCGCGTGCTGACGGTGCGGTGCTGGACGCCCGAGGCGAGCCTGCCGAGCGCCTGTTCGCCATGGGCCCGCCGTTGCGGGGGATGTGGTGGGAAAGTACTGCTGTGACTGATGTGGCGAGCCAGGCTAAGGCGCTGGCGGTGTGGCTGGTTGAACTGCAAACCCAAGATTCGGTTCCCAGGGAGACCGCGTCATCTTCATCGCGGGCAAGCCTTGCTCCCACAGATGGGGATAAATCCCCTTTCTACAGGGATTCACAAAATGGGCATAAATGAGCGCTTATAGCTTGCTGACCTTGACCCAACGCTCCTCCCGCGCCGCCACACGAATCGCCGCCGCCAACCGCTCCACTTCCCAGGCCTCTTCGAAGTCGGTCCCGCTGCCGCCTTCGCCTGCGAGGGTCATCACCAGTTCCTGGACTTCCAGGGTCTTCAATTCGTTGTACCCCAACTGGTGACCGGCGGCTGGGCTGAACGCGGCATAACCGGGCAAATCCGGGCCGGCCAGCAGGCGCTGGAAACCCGCTTGGCCGACGCGACACAGGCGCAGTTCATTGAGCCGTTCCTGATCGAACGCCAGGGTGCCGAGGGTGCCGCTGATCTCGAAGCTCAGGTGGTTCTTGTAGCCGTGCTTGAGCCAACTGCTGCTCACCGTGCCTCGGGCGCCATTGGCGAAACGCAGCAGCGCGTGGACCTGGTCGTCCACCGCGATGGCACGTTGTTCGGCATTGCCCGCGCTGGCAGGGCGTTGGCTGTGCACGGTCTGGCTGTCGGCGCACACCGCTTCGACATCGCCCAACAAGTGCCGGGCCATGGCCAGCAAGTGGCTGCCCAGGTCCGCCAGTGCGCCGCCGGCGTGGGCGGCTTCGCAGCGCCATGACCACGGCGAGGCGGGGTCGGCCATGAAGTCTTCGCTGAATTCGCCCTGGAAACTGATGATCTGTCCCAGTTCGCCGCGCTGGATCATGTCCCGCGCCCGTTGAATGATCGGGTTGTGCTGGTAGTTGTAGCCGACCCGCGTCACCACTCCGGCTGCCTTGGCCGCCTGGCGCATCTGCTCGGCCTGTTCCAGGGACACCGCCAGGGGCTTTTCACAATAGACCGGCTTGCCCGCCGCCAACGCGGCCATGGCCATGGGGAAGTGCAGGTGGTTGGGCGTGGTGATGGCGACCAGGTTGACCTTCGGGTCGTCGATCAGTTGTTGCCAGTCGCTGTGGGCCGTCTCGAACCCCCAGCTGTGGGCGCATTGCCGGGCACGCTGCGGATCGGCGTCGGCCAGAGCCGCCAGTTTCAGGTTCAGGGGGAGGTCGAACACCGCCTTGGCATTGTGGAACGCCAAGGCATGGGCACGGCCCATGAAGCCGGTGCCAATCAGACCGATGCCGAGTTCACGCATGAGAAAGAGCCCTTTGAATTGTTATTTTCAGGAGGGCTATTTATGGAATAAATATTCGTTAATTGCAAATACTGGAATAAATATTCATTTCCGTGACTGCTGAGGATCCCCCTGTGGGAGCGGGCTTGCTCGCGAATACGGTGGATCAGTTAATGCAACTGTGACTGACGCACCGCATTCGCGAGCAAGCCCGCTCCCACAGGGGATTTCACAGGTCTGCCATGGAGCCTGTTGTCAGGACAGGAACCCGCCATCCACATTCAACGCCACACCCGTGGTGTAGCTCGACGCATCGCTGGCCAGGTACAGCACCGCGCCGGCCATTTCGCTTGGGTCGGCCACGCGCTTGAGGGGGATCTGCGCCAGGGCGGTCTTCAGGATGGCGTCGTTCTTGACCAGTGCCGAGGCGAACTTGGTGTCGGTCAGGCCTGGCAACAAGGCGTTGCAGCGGATGCCAAATTGCGCGCATTCCTTGGCGAAGACCTTGGTCATGTTGATCACCGCAGCCTTGGTCACCGAGTAGATGCCCTGGAAGATCCCCGGCGAGATGCCGTTGATCGACGCCACGTTGATGATGCTGCCGCCGCCGTTCTCGCGCATCAGCTTGCCGGCTTCCACCGACATGAAGAAGTAGCCGCGGATGTTCACATCCACGGTTTTCTGGAACGCACCCAGGTCGGTGTCCAGGACGTTGCAGAATTGCGGGTTGGTGGCGGCGTTGTTGACCAGGATGTCCAGGCGCCCGAACTGTTCGCGGATACCGGCGAATACCTGGCTGATCTGCTCCATTTCACCGATGTGGCAGGCGACGGCGGTGGCCTTGCCGCCAGCGGCGATGATGGCGTCGGCCACGTGCTGGCAACCGTCGAGCTTGCGGCTGGAAACGATCACATGGGCGCCTTGCTGGGCCAGCAGTTTGGCGATGGCCTCGCCGATGCCGCGGCTGGCGCCGGAAACGAAGGCGATTTTACCGTCGAGGTCGAACAACTGGGTCTTGGACATGCTGTTTCCTTGTTATAGGTGCGCTCAGAGCGTGGATTTGTCGATGACCTGCAGGCTCATCTGCTCCAGCAGTGTGTTCATCTGAACGAACTGCGCGAAGCGTTTGTCCTGGGTCTGGCCGTGGAAGAAGCGGTAGTAGATCTGCTGGACGATGCCGGCCAGGCGGAACAGGCCGTAGGTGTAATAGAAGTCGAAGTTGTCGATGCGGATCCCGGCGCGCTCGGCGTAGTAATCGACGAACTCGCGGCGGGTCAGCATGCCGGGGGCATGGCTTGGCTGGCGGCGCATCAGTTGGACGGGGGCCGGGTCTGCGGCTTCGATCCAGTAGGCGAGGCTGTTGCCCAGATCCATCAACGGATCGCCGATGGTGGTCAGTTCCCAGTCCAGCACGCCGATGATCTGCATCGGGTTCTCTGGATCGAGGATCACGTTGTCGAAGCGGTAGTCGTTGTGGACGATACTCGAAGTGGGATGGTCGGCCGGCATCTTGTCGTTGAGCCAGGCCTTGACCGCTTCCCACTTCGGCGCATCGGGCGTCAGGGCTTTTTCGTAGCGGTCGCTCCAGCCGCGGATCTGCCGGGCCACGTAGCCTTCGGGCTTGCCCAGGTCGGCCAGGCCGCAAGCGTTGTAGTCGACACGGTGCAGCTCGACGAGCCGGTCGATGAAACTCTTGCACAGCGCTTCAGTGCGGGCGGCGTCGAAACCCAGTTCCGGCGGCAGGTCGGAGCGCAGGATGATGCCCTTGACCCGTTCCATCACATAGAACTCGGCGCCCATCACTGACTCGTCGGTGCAGTGCACGTAGGCTTTGGGGCAGTACGGGAAACCCTCGCGCAATTGATTGAGGATGCGGAACTCACGGCCCATGTCGTGGGCAGACTTGGCCTTGTGGCCGAACGGTGGACGGCGCAGGACGAATTCCTGCTCGGGGTATTCCAGCAGGTAGGTCAGGTTCGACGCGCCACCGGGAAACTGGCTGATCTGCGGCACGCCGGTCAGGCCGGGAATGTGGGCCTTGAGGTACGGGTCGATCAGGTTGGCATCGAGTTCTTCACCGTCGCGCACGCGGGTGGACTGATCAGTAAACGCCATGCTTATCCCTTCTGCTTATTTTGGAGGCCATCGATCATTGGCTAATCTAATGGCGCGTGGGAGGCGTCACAAGCACGCCAGGGTCTTATAGGTTAGCGTGTTGCCGGATAATCAGCGGGCTTGATGCATGGCGGCGTGCGCGTTGGGTAGGGGCGAGCTAAGGTTTCGGGATCTGTCGCTTTCAAAGGAGCAACCGCGATGGGATGCCCGCAAGTCTGTGGCACCGCGACCTTGCAATGCAGCTTCGGCGCTGCCCCGGCGGTGCTCAATGTGCTGCCGGTCAATCGCCTGCTGACCGGCGGGATGCCGGCGGCGAATATCATGGATCACATCCCGCTGGTGAACATCACCACGTTTGGCATGTGCATGAGCCTGGCGAACCCGACCGTGGCCGCCGCCACCGCGGCGGCACTCGGCGTGTTGACCCCCATGCCCTGCATCCCGGCCACCGCCGCCCCCTGGATCCCCGGCGGCGCCCCGACCCTGTTGCTGGGCAACATGCCGGCCATCGATGCCAACAGCACCTTGATGTGCACTTGGGCCGGGGTGATCAAGATCGTCGTGCCGGGGCAGGTGCAGATGCTCATCCCCTGATGGTTGCGCGGTGGACGCAGGCTAGCTGCCCACCTCCAATCCCCTGTGGGAGCGGGCTTGCTCGCGAAGAGGGTGGCACATTCAGTATTGATGTCGACTGTTAGGCCGCCTTCGCGAGCAAGCCCGCTCCCACACTGGGTCTTCAGTGGCCTCAAGTTTTGTGCTTGCCCTAAATCTCTTGTGGGAGTGGTGTGTTCAGGCCTGCGCTGGATCATTCCAGCGCCTGAACCACCAGCGCACCCGGGAGATCGGTTTGCCTTCGGCGTCCAGTGGCCGGCCGTCTTCGGCGTAGGCCTGGGCTGGTTCCAGCAGTTGGCCGTTGAGGTAGCGGGCCTCGACCGCCGGGTTGCCGTTGGGGTGCAGGCGGCGATAGCGGCCGTCGCGCACGCCGTCGCGATAGACCTCGGCTTCGGCCAGTTGCCCGTCGGGGAAGTAGTTGTTCGCCTCACCGTGCAGCAACCCGCGGCGGTACGTGGCCTGGCGTTGCAACCCGCCTTCGGCTGCATAGAAGCTCGCCACACCTTGCAGTTTGCCTCTCACGAACGGCAATACCGCCGAGACCTTGCCATTGGGGTGATACAGGGTGCTGGTGCCTTGCAGTTCACCTTGGCTGTAGTTGAGTTTTGCTTGCGGGCGTTGGGCTTCTTCGATTTGCAGCGGGCCGTCGAGCTGACCATCGACCAGTTGCCCGCTCAGTTGGCTGTCACCACGCTCCAGGTCGAGTTTTTTCGAGGCCATCGGTGCGCTCCTGTCAGTTGACCTTCACCAGGCCGCCCTTGATGGTCAGCATGCCGCCGCCGTCCACGGTCTGTTCGGCCGCCGCCTTGTTCACCAGGCTGATGCCGGCGTCGTTGGTCAGGGTGGTGCCGGCCTTGTTTTCCAGCGAGGTACCGGCCTGGTTGCTCAGGGCCGTGCCGGCTTTCTGGCTGATGGACGTGCTGGCCTGGGCGGCCAGGTCGGCGCCGCTCTTGATCGCGAAGCTGCCGCCGCTTTGCAGGGTCAGGGTGCCGCTGACTTTGATGGTCAGGTTGCCGTCCACCGTCAGGCTGTAATTGCCGGTGACCTTATGATCGTAATTGCCGCCGGTGCTGTGGCTCTGGTCCGAGCCCACGGTGACGGTGCGGGTGTCCTTCACATCGAGGCTGTCGCTGCCGGTCTGGATGGTCACGCTGCGCTTGCCTTTCTCCAGGGTCACGGTTTCGTCGCCGTCCTTTACCGTGCGGGTGCGGGCGTTCTGCACCGTGAGGGTTTCGTCGTGGCCGACGGTGGCGGTGGTGTCGTTGAGCACGTTGATGTTGAAGTCTTTCTGGGCCTGGAGAAACACTTCTTCGGCGTCCTTCTTGTCTTCGAAGCGCAACTCGTTGAAACCACCACCGCCCTTGGACGAATTGGTCTTGATCCCGGATTGGGTCTGGTTCGCCGGCAGCGCGTAGGGCAGGGCATTGTCGCCGTTGTAGACGCAGCCGGTGACCAAGGGGCGGTCCGGGTCGCCGTCGATGAAGGTCACGATGACTTCCTGGCCGATGCGCGGCACGAACTGCATGCCAAAGCCCTTGCCGCTCCAGGGCAAGACCACGCGGACCCAGCAGGATGAGGTCTCGTCGTTCTTGCCGGTGCGGTCCCAGGGGAACTGCAATTTGATCCGGCCGTATTCATCGGTCCAGATCTCTTCGCCGGCCTTGCCCACCACCAGCGCCGTCTGGGTGTGCATGCGGGGTTTTGGCGTGAGGCGGGCCGGTCGATAGACCGTGGCCTTGGGGATCGCTTCGAAGCGGTTGCGATAGCTGTCATGGCTGGCTTCATGGCTGACCGCCGTCACGACCCAATCGATATTCAGCGTCGAGTCTTCATGGCCGGCGAGGGTGAACCAATACCCCGGCACCAGCCAGCGGCAGTCGCTTTCGCCGACGAAGCGTTTCTCCTGGCTGCGCAGGCCATCCACCCGCTGTTTGGTCAGCGCATCGCCCTGGGCCTTGGCGGTATAGCTGCCTGGATGTTCGTACACCGAGCTCGGCCCGGCCACAGCTTCGGCCTGGCTGTAGAGCGATGTTGTCGGCGTGGTGAATTCATAGTCGGTCGCCTGGTAAACCCCGGCCACCGCTTGCAGGCACACTTGTCCGGAGCGGATGCCGTGCAGTTCTCGTTCGCCCATTTTCTGCCCGAGATAATTCACCGTCGGCCCGTTGGGGATGGGCGCGAAGGCGTCGTTGCTGTCGGCCAGTACCAGCGTGTGCTTACCGTCTTCATGACTGAAGAACCAGAAAATCCCGTCTTCTTCCAGCAGGCGCGAGACGAAGGCCAGGTCGGTTTCGCCGTACTGCACGCAGTACTCGCGGGGTGTGTAGCTGCCGCTGAGCTTGAGCTGGAAGTCGGTGAAGCCGTGGCCCTTGAAAATCGTCGTGACGATGTCCGAGGTGACAAGGTTCTGAAACACGCGGTTGTTGCTGGCCAGGCTCAGCCACCAGAGCCAGGGCCGGAGCAAAAGCTGATAGCGCTCGGCGGTGGCGTCGGCAGGAAGCTGGCGGATCTCGGCCACCAGCCAATCCAGCGGACGCAGCAAGGCATCCTTGTGCAGCGTGGCGGTCACGTGGCTGGCGACGGCCGTCGTGAGGTCCAGCGAGGCGCCATCGTTGATGCCGTTGAGGATGTGCGAGCCCAAGCCGTTGAGGCGTTCTTCGCCGGACAGCGATTCAGGGTACAGCGCCGACAGCGAGGTGGCGGTGAGGGATAGGGTGGTGTTGCTATCGGTGGCGCGGGGCATGGAGCGTCCTCGACAGAGCCTACGACGCAAGCAGTGCTTGCCGATTCATTTGTAGTTGGTTTTTATCGGATTCTTTCCTTTTTTTCCGTGGTATTTACTTTCAAAGGCCTGCCAGACCAAGCGGATGTCGTACCAGGGCTGCGATATTTTCAGCTCGGTTGTCTTGCTGTGCAATTTCGCCGGTATGGCGCCAAGATCGCTAGTGTCCTTGATGATCTGAATCAGCGTGTCGGTCTGGCTCATGCTCTTTTTTTGCAGGTGATTCATGCTGTTTGTTTTCTTTTCCTCCTGGGCGATCGTGGGCTTGTTCAGCTCAAGATAAGCAATCGCTTTGTCTAGGTTGATCGTCGCGGCAGGTGATTCCGGTCCACCGGAAGGGCCTGATTCGTGACCGTGGTATTCATCTTTTCCGCTATAGCCCTCCAGGCATTCAATTATCTTGTGCTGCGATATGAAAATACGGTCAAAGTCTTGGGCTTTGCTCGTACGGTACGACTGGATGCAGCTCCACACGGTTGTCGCAGACATTCAATAACCCTCTCTCTGGATATGGGACGGGGTACCTCCGAGGCTTCATTCCAACACCCACTCCGCCAACTTCCCCGTCACCTGCGTCATCAACACATTCTCGACATCCCGTGCCCCCGCCGCGCTGCACTTGGCCAACACAGCCTTGACGATCCCCGCATCGAACTCGAACTGCTTGCCGGTCGCGGCCTTGTAGCGCCCGCGCAATTTCTCCAACTTCGCCAACACAATCCCTTCCAGCGTCGCTTCATCCAGCGGCCGATAAGCCACCACCGTCATACGCGCCAAAAATGCCGGCCGGAACGCTTGCAGCAGCACTTTGTGCAAGGCTTCGTTGAAGGCGTCGCTGCCCAGTTGCGCGCTAGGCGTATCCAGCAATAGCTCGGCGCCGACGTTGCTGGTGGCGAGCATCACGGTGTTCTTGAAGTCCACCACCAGACCGGTGCCGTCTTCCATCAGGCCTTTGTCGAAGACGTTGTAGAAGGCTTCGAGCACATCCGGGTGGGCCTTTTCGATTTCATCCAGCAGCACCACGGAATAGGGTTTGCGCCGCACCGCTTCGGTGAGCACGCCGCCGCTGCCGTAGCCGACGTAGCCGGGCGGGGCGCCTTTGAGTTGGCTGACGGTGTGGGCTTCCTGGTACTCCGAGAGGTTGATGCTGATCAGGTTGCGCTCACCGCCGTACAAGGCGTCGGCCAGGGCATAGGCGGTTTCGGTCTTGCCCACGCCGGTGGGGCCCACCAGCAGGAACACCCCGACCGGTTTCTGTGGGTCGGTGAGGCCGGCGCGGTAGGCTTGCAGGCGTTGGGCGATGGTGTTCAGCGCGGTGCTCTGGCCCATGACCCGCTGGCCCATGCGCTGGCCTAGGGTGCGCACGGCGTGGGCTTCGTCGGCGAGCATCTTGCCCACCGGGATGCCGGTCCAGCCAGCGATCACCGCGGCGACGGTCTTGCTGTCCACCTGTTCGGGCACCAGCGGATCGTCCTGGCGAATGGCATCCAGGCCCGCCTCCAGGCGCAGCAGTTCGGCGGCCAGGTGGTCGATGCGGTTATCGATCTCGGTGTCGGCTTTTTCACCGTCGGCGCGTTCGCTCAGGGCAAGCAGTTCGCGCCGGGTGTCGAGCAGTTCGCGCACGGCTTCGCGCTCTTCGCCCCAGCGGGTTTCCAGTTCGCGGATGGCTTGCACGTTGCTGGTCGATTCGCTCTCCAACAGGGTGATGCGTTCGCGGTGATCGAGCCCGGTCGCCTGTTCCCGGCGCAGGCGTTCGACCTCGTCCTTGAGGCTGTTTTGCCGATGGCGCAGGCTTTCCAGCGGCGGCGGCACGTCGTGCTGGCCGAGGGCGACCCGGGCGCAGGCGGTGTCGAGCACGCTGATGGCTTTGTCCGGCAACTGTCGCCCGGAGATGTAGCGGTGGGACAGCTTCACCGCCTCGTGGATGGCCGCGTCCAGCACCTGCACGCCGTGGTGCTGTTCCAGTTTGCTTGCCACGCCGCGGAGCATTTCCACGGCGGTCAGTTCGTCCGGTTCTTCGACCTGCACCAGTTGGAAGCGGCGGGCCAGGGCCGGGTCTTTCTCGAAATATTTTTTGTATTCCAGCCAGGTGGTGGCGGCCAGGGTGCGCAGTTCGCCTCGGGCCAGGGCCGGCTTGAGCAGGTTGGCCGCGTCGCTGCCGCCTTCCGCCCCGCCGGCGCCGATCAGCGTATGGGCTTCGTCGATGAACAGGATGATCGGCTTTTCGGCGCTGCGTACCGCGTCGATCACGCCTTTGAGGCGCTGTTCGAATTCACCTTTGACGCCGGCACCGGCCTGCAACAGGCCCAGGTCGAGGACACGCAGGGTGACTTCCTGCAACGACGGCGGCACATCCCCGGCGGCGATACGCAGGGCCAGGCCTTCCACCACCGCAGTCTTGCCGACGCCTGGTGCGCCGACCAGGATCGGGTTGTTCTGCCGGCGCCGGAGCAGGATGTCGATGCACTGGCGGATCTCGCCGTCGCGGCCGACGATGGGGTCGATGCGCCCGGCCCGGGCGTCGGCGGTCAGGTCCTGGGTGTACTGGTCCAGAACCGGGTCCTGTTTCTGGGGAGGCTCGCCGGGTTTGGCCGGGCGCACGCCACCGACATGCTCACGGGAGCTTTCGGTCCATTCCAATAGGTGGGCGCGCAGGGCGTCGCGGGGAATGCGCAGCAACGACGAGGCGCTGTTGAGCAGCAGGCTGCGGCGCTCATCACGGTCCAGCAGTGCCAGCAGCAACAGCCCGGAGCGGATGCTGTCCAGGCCCAGCACGCTGGCCTGGACCACGGCGTCTTCCAACAGGCCGATGGTTTGTGCCGACAAGGCGGGCGTGCGGGTGCTGCCGGATTTGAACAGGTCCAGGGCCTTGTTGGTTTGCGCCGCCACCGCGTCACGCTCCAGACCGAAACGTGGCAGCAGGCAGGCAAAGTCGCCGCCCTCGATGTCGAGCAATTCCAACAGCAGGTGTTCGATTTCCACGTAATGATGGCTGCGCTGCATGCAACGTTGCGCGGCCCGTTCCAGGGCGCGGCGGTTGTCCGGGTTGAGGCGTCCGATCAGGCTGGCCAGTTCCATTTCAGGCAATCTCCGGCTGACGAAGGCGGGTTTCGATCCGTTGCACGGCGAGGGTTGGCTGGCGTTGCAGGCCGCCGTTCCAGTTCAGCCGTGGCGCTGCCTGGCGGTCCAGTTGCAGCGGGCCGGCGCCGCGGATCAGCAACACCAGGGTGCAATCCAGGTCGGGGCCGAAGTACAGGGCGTAGAGGCTGGCGAGCAGCGGATGGGCTTCGCCGTTGGGCAGCAGTCCGCTGGCCTGGCCCGTGGTCAGCGGGCCGAGGGTCAGGCG